>NZ_MBEM01000240.1:0-41970 GCF_001954045.1 Mycobacterium sp. SP-6446
TGGTTTCCCGTCGCGAACCGGGTGCGGTGCTACACGACCCGGCGGCAATCGCCGAGCGCGTGCTGACAATGGTGACCGCGGGCCAGGTCACCGCGATCGACGGCGCCCAGATTCCGGTCAGCGTGGAATCCGTTTGCGTGCATGGTGATTCGCCGGGCGCGGTGGCCATCGCGGCCGCGGTGCGCGAGCGGCTCACCGCTGCCGGCGTCGACGTCAGGTCTTTCCTCTGATGCGCCTGCGGCTCGGTCGCCCCGACATCGCGCGTTATTCGGATCGGTTCGACGTGCCCGCGGCCGAGGCCGGTTCGCTTTCGGTGACCTGGATGGGTGTGGCGACGCTGCTGCTCGACGACGGATCGTGCGCGCTGATGACCGACGGCTATTTCTCCCGCCCCGGCCTGGCGCGGGTCGCGGCCGGCAAGCTCTCGCCGTCACCGGCGCGGGTGGACGGCTGCCTGGCCCGGGCCAAGGTGTCGCGGCTGGTGGCCGTCATCCCGGTGCATACGCACATCGACCACGTGATGGATTCCGCGCTGGTCGCCGACCGCACCGGCGCGCAGCTGGTCGGGGGCGAGTCGGCGGCCAACGTCGGGCGCGGATACGGGCTGCCCGAAGACCGCCTCGTCGTCGCGGCCTCCGGCGAGCCAATTCGGTTGGGCGCCTACGAGGTAACGCTGGTGGAGTCGCACCACTGTCCACCCGACCGGTTTCCCGGCGTGATCGACGCGCCACTGACGCCGCCGGTGAAGGTATCGGCCTACCGCTGCGGTGAGGCATGGTCGACGCTGGTGCACCACCTGCCGTCGGGGCAGCGCCTGCTGATCCAGGGCAGTGCCGGTTACGTCGAGGGCGCGCTGGCGGGGCACCGCGCCGACGCGGTCTACCTCAGCGTCGGTCAGCTGGGCGTACAGCCGCGCTCGTACCTGGATGCCTACTGGAATGAGACCGTGCGCGCGGTCGGTGCGCGCAGGGCGATCCTGATCCACTGGGACGATTTCTTCCAGCCGTTGTCGAAACCGCTGCGGGCCTTGCCCTATGCGGGCGACGACCTAGACGCGTCCATCGCCGTCCTCGACGAGCTGGCCGGACGCGACGGCGTCGCGCTGCACATGCCCACGGTGTGGCGGCGCGAAAACCCCTGGGCGTGAAGCGGATCCGGCCAGCGTTTCCGGCATCGCAATCAGATAGAGGGCAAAGCCCGCCGCGGCGACCGCGCCGAGTGACATGAACGCGGTGCCGTACCCGGCGGCTACCACTATCCCGCCGGCAACGAAATTCGACAGCGCGGCACCCACCCCCCACGCGGTTGTTATCGCCCCGAGGCTGACGTTGAACCGGCCCGTACCATGCGTGACATCCTGGACGACGATCGGAAACAACGCCCCGAATATGCCGGCGCCGACACCATCGAGCAACTGCACGCCGACAAGCCAGTAGGAGTTGTCCGACAGCGGGTACAGGAAAGCACGCACGGTCAACACGGCGAAACCGACCAAGAAGATCGGCTTTCGGCCCCAGACATCGGCTTTGGTGCCGACGAGGTATGCCACCGGCACCATGACCACCTGCGCGGCGACGATGCATGCCGACATCAGCGCCGTCCCGAGCTCTTTGTTGTGCAGTGCGAGCTCTTGCCCGACCAGCGGCAGCATCGCCGCATTAGCGAAGTGGAAGGCGAAGACCACCGCGGCGAAGATCATCAATCGGCGATTGCGCAGCAGCACAGCGAATCCCGACGGCTGCCGGTGCCGCTTTCCGGTTACCTTGTCCATGCCGCGCGCGACGTCGTTGTCGATGGCGTCACGCGGGACACGCAGCGTCGCGACGATACTGATCACCGCCATCGCCGCCAACAGCCAAAACACCACCACGGGGCCGAAGAAGTACGCGAGCCCGCCCGCGGCCGCAGCGGCCGACGCGGTGCCGGCATGCCGGAACGATTCGTTGCGTCCGACCCGCCTGGAGAACAATTTCGGGCCGACGATGCCCAGCGTGATCGCGGCCAACGCCGGATTGAAGATGGAGCCGGCGATCCCGGTGACGGCTTGCAGGAACGAGATCGTATAGAAGCCGGGCAGCAGCGGCATCGCCAGTGCGGCGGCGGCGACCCCCACGGCGCCGCCGATGACGAGGGCTCGCTTCGCGGTCGTCTTGTCGACCAACGCGCCGACCGGTGTCTGCGCCACCACGCCGGCGATACCGCCGACCGCCATGACGAATCCGATGGAAGCCTGATCCCAATGATGGGTCAGCAGGAGATATACCGACAGATACGGGCCCAAACCATCACGAACGTCGGCCAGCGAGAAGGAGAGTAGGTCCAGCGCGTGCATCGTCCGGCGCGGAAGCGCCGCAACGGCATCTGGCTCCGACATCGATTCCGATCTCCCCGGGCAGTCAAAAGGATCGACGTAGAGTAACCGATCCCGCCGCCGTTCAGCGCGCGCGAGATTCGGCCGCTGGCAGGTACCATGCGGCGTCACCGCATTCAGCGTTAGGAGCCGTGCCGCATGGCCTTGACCCTCGGCCTGCTGCTCCTCGCCGTCGTTCTCGGGTTTGCGGTTGCCCGGCCCCGGGGCTGGCCCGAGGCGGTGGCGGCGGTTCCGGCCGCCGCGATCCTGATCGCGCTCGGTGCGATCTCGGTTCGTCAGGCGGCCGACGAGGTCGCCGGGCTGTCCGGAGTGGTCGCGTTTTTGGGTGCGGTGCTGGTGCTGGCCAAGCTGTGCGACGACGAGGGCCTGTTCGAGGCCGCGGGCGCGGCGATCGCCCAGGGGCGCGTCGGGTCGGCCGGCCTGCTACTGCGGGTGTTCGGCATTGCGTCCCTGATCACCGCGGTGCTGAGCCTGGACGCCGCGGTGGTGTTGCTGACCCCGGTGGTGCTGGCCGCCGTCCGGCGGCTGCGGACGCCGGTGCGGCCCTACGCGTATGCGACCGCCCACCTGGCCAACGGCGCCTCGCTGCTGCTGCCGGTGTCGAACCTGACCAACTTGCTGGCCTTTCACACCGCCAACCTCTCGTTCACCAAGTTCACCCTGGCGATGGCGTTGCCGTGGGTGGGCGCCGTGGCCGTCCTCTACGGGGTGTTCCGCTTGTTCTTCGCCGGGGACCTGCGCGTCCAGCCCGACCCGGAGCACACCGGGCCGGCGCCGCGGCCGCCGGTGTTCGTGCTGGTGGTCGTCGGGCTGACGCTCGCCGGGTTCGCCGTCGGCCAATCCGTGGGGGTGGCGCCGGCGTGGGTCGCGCTGGTCGGCGCCTCGGTGCTGGCGGTGCGCAGCCTGAGCCGTGGGCACACCTCGGTCGTGGAGATCGCGCGCTCAGCGCAGCCGTCGTTCCTGGTGTTCGTGTTGGCGCTGGGCGTCGTCGTGCAGGCGGTGATGCGTAACGGGATGGGCCGGGCGATGTCCGCGGTGCTGCCGTCGGGTTCGGGACTGTCCGCGTTGCTCGCGATCGCCGCCGTGGCCGCCGTGCTCGCCAACGTCGTCAACAATCTGCCGGCGACGCTGGTGCTGCTGCCACTGGTCGCGCACAGCGGCCCGGTTGTCATCCTGGCGGTGCTGATCGGAGTCAACATCGGACCCAACCTGACCTATGTCGGCTCACTGTCGAACCTGCTGTGGCGGAGGGTTTTACGCCAGCACGACGTCGACGCCGGCGTCGGTGAATACACCCGCCTCGGGTTGTGCACGGTGCCCCCGGCGCTGGCGGTGGCGGTGGTGGCGCTGTGGGGATCGGCGCGGCTGCTGGGCATCTAGGGTCGGCGGTAGGTCCTGGCCAAAAGCTTCAGGCGCCAATCTCGTCTGCGAGCACGCCGCAGCGCGGGCAGACGATTGCCGGTAGGCACGAGTTCCCGCAGTGATTCCCACGCACGGCGATTTTCCCGCGTTTCGCGTGACACGCATTAGTGGAGTAGTCGACTACGCTATCGGCCCCGACCCGCGGGCCGTGAGCATGGCTTTCGTCAGATAAGCGCTGAGCAAAGGCAGAGACCATGGCCAAGATCGGCAACAAAGCGGTGGTGTTGGGAGCGAGCATGGCCGGACTGCTGGCCGCGCGGTCGCTGAGCGAGTTCTACGAAGCAGTCACGGTGGTCGAGCGCGACCCGCTGCCCGGCGCCCTTCCCGCCAACCCGGAGGCTCGTCGAGGCGTGCCGCAGGGCCGGCACCTCCATGGCCTGCTGCCCCGCGGCGCCCAGGTGCTCGAGGAACTGTTCCCCGGCATCCTCGATCAGCTGGTCCTCGACGGTGCGCACTACATCGACGGCCGGGACCTGTCGCGGCTGCACTACGAATTGGGCGGGCACCTGATGGCGCGCACCGGCAGCGCCACCTCGGTTACCGCTTATCTCGCGACCCGCCCGTTCATCGAGGAACACGTCCGCGCACGGCTACGCAGCGTCCCCAACGTCACCCTGCTCGACGAGCACGACATCGTGCAGTTGACATCAACTCCCGACCACCACCGCGTCACGGGAGCGCAGATGGTCAATCGTCGCACCCGCGAAGTCGCCCCGCTGAGGGCCGATCTGGTGGTCGATGCCACCGGGCGCGCAGCCCGCACCCCGCTGTGGCTGAACCGGATGGGCTACGACCGCCCGCGCGAGGATCATGTCTCGGTGCAGCTGACCTATGTGAGCCAGCTGCTGCGCATGGCGCCGGACGCGCTGCACGAACGCGGTTTCCTCGTCGGTGTCGTGCCGGGTCGCCCGCACGGGCTGGGAATTCTGCACTGCGAGAACGACACCTGGATGTTCACCGTGTTCGGAATGGCAGGACACGAGCCACCCGCCGACATCGCGGCGATGTGCGAGTTCGTCGAGGACTACGCACCGGCCCACATGCTCGCCGCAGTGCGAGCCGCCGAACCTGTGGGAGAGCCCACGCGGCACCGTCAGCCATCCAGTCAGTGGCGCCGCTACGACAAGATGCGGCGATTTCCCGAGGGCTTGCTGGTTATCGGCGATGCGATCTGCAGCTTCAACCCGATCTACGGCCAGGGCATGACGGTGGCCGCATTGGAGGCGCTGGCGCTGCGCGAATGCTTGTCCAGCGGCACAAGGGATTTGGCGCGGAGGTTTTTCCGAGCCGCGAAGGTGCCGATCCGCCAAGCGTGGGAGCTCTCGGCCAATCCCGACCTGTCCCTGCCCGAAATCGACGGCACACCCCCGCTGGTCACCCGGCTGCTCAACGTATACGTCGATCGCGTGCTCGCCGCGGCCGAATACGACACCACCGCATTCAATCAGTTCTTCAGGGTGACAGCACTCGTCGATCCCGCGACCCGGCTGCTGCGTCCGGGCATGATCTGGCGCGCAGCCCGCGCCAACCAGCGCAGCCGCCGACAGGATCTCGACGACATCGGTGTTCTGGCCGACAGCGTGGCTGGCTAGTCGCGGTCGAGGCCGAGGCCTAGACCTTTGGCGGCAGCGGCATTCCGAGCTCGGCCAGCACACCTCGCAACAGCGCTGGGTAGTCGGTGATGATGCCGTCGACGCCGTCAGCGATCTCCGCACGCATAGTGTCGGCGTCGTTGACGGTCCAGGGAATCACCTTGAGCCCCAGCGCGTGCGCGCGATCGACGTAGGGTTTGCCGGTGACCTGTTGGTAGTCCGGCGAGAGGATGTTGGCGCCAATCAGTAACGCCCCGATCATCGGGTCCCCGATCGTGGCCACATTTTCGCCCGCGACCCACGGAGAGCCGGGCGCCCAGGTTTCCTCGTTGTACAAGGCCACCAAGGGAATCGACGGCTCGGCCCGGTGCACCATGGGCAGCGTGCGCCAGTCGAAGCTCTCGATCTCCACACGGTCGACCTTGCCCGCCGCTCTCACCGCGGCCAGGATCAGGTCGACGAACTCCTGCGGGCCGGCCGATCTGCTCGGGTCATCGGCTTCCACCTTGGTTTCGATGTCGTAGCGGACGTCGGCGCGATACGAATCGGCGAGCGCAAACACTTCCGGCAGGGTCGCGACCTTGTTGCCCCGCACCACTTCCGCCCGCGGGAACTCCTCGAGCCGGCGGCCGCAGTCCAGGGTGCGAATCTGCGCCAGGGTCAGCTCGTGCACGAGCTTGCCGACGTAGGGGTACTGCGGGTCGCCGGCGACGACGGGCGCGGTGTCGGAGCACTTCTCGGGCTGAATCGTCGGGTCGTGCCATACCAGGGGCTGCCCGTCCCTGGTGATGCCGACGTCGAGTTCGAGTGTGCTGACCCCCAATCCGAGCGATTTGGCGAATGCGCGCAGCGATTCCTCGGTAGTCTCGCCGCGCCCGCCGCGATGGGCCTGCAGATCAAAGCCGGGCGATTGCGCAGACGCCGGCGACGCAAGCAGCACCGCCAGCGCCAGCAGGGCGGCGACAAGACGGCCGGTCAACTAACGCCTTCGCTGACGGGCGATTTCGGCGAGTACCACACCGGCGGCCACCGACGCGTTCAGCGATTCTGTCTGACCGGCCATCGGGATGGACACCACCTCGTCGCAGTTCTGCCGAACCAGCCGCGAGAGCCCCTTGCCCTCGGAGCCGACGACCACAACCGTCGGGTCGGTGCCGTCCAGGTCGTCGAGCGCGGTGTCACCGTCGGCGTCCAATCCGATCACCCGCAGGCCGGCATCGGCCCAATTCTGAAGCGCCCGGGTGAGATTGGTGGCCCGCGCCACCGGAACGCGCGCCGCCGCCCCTGCGCTGGTGCGCCACGCCACCGCCGTCACCGAGGCCGAACGTCGCTGCGGGATCAGCACGCCGTGACCACCGAACGCGGCGACCGAACGGACGATCGCACCGAGATTGCGGGGATCGGAGATGTTGTCCAGCGCGACCAGCAGCGCCGGCGGCGATTTGGCGGCGGCCGCGAGCAGGTCGTCGGGGTGGGCGTAGTTGTACGGCGGCACTTGCAACGCGATGCCCTGGTGCAGGTGGTTGCTGGTCATCCGGTCCAGGTCGGTGCGCGGTACCTCGAGGATCGCGATCCCTAAATCGGCCGCACGAGAGACGGATTCGGTTAGACGCTCGTCGGCTTCGGTGCCGAGCGCTACAAAGAGAGCGGTCGCCGGCACGCCGGCACGCAGGCATTCCAGCACTGGGTTGCGGCCCAACACGGTTTCGGTTTCGTCGGTGCGTTTGGGCCCCCGCCGCGGCTGCTGGGCGCGTTTGGCGGCGGGATGGTTGGGACGCAGATGCGCGGGCGGGGTGGGACCGCGCCCCTCCAGCCCACGGCGGCGCTGTCCGCCCGAGCCCACGGTGGGGCCCTTCTTGGTGCCGGGTTTGCGTATCGCTCCGCGGCGCCGCGAGTTACCGGCCATCTAGGCGGCCTACTTGTCTTGACCGGCCAGCAGCTCCCACTGCGGCCCGTCGGCGGTATCGGTGACCTCGATGCCGGCCTGCTTGAGTCGATCCCGAATCTGGTCGGCGAGAGCCCAGTTGCGCTCTTCGCGGGCCTTCTGCCGGCTCTCCAGCTCGGCCTCCACCAGCACGCCGACGGCGGCGAGTGCGGCGGACGTTTCGTCGCGAGATTCCCAGCGTTCGTCGAGCGGGTCGCAGCCCAGGATGCCCATCATGGCGCGGATAGACCCGGCGTACTTCAACGCGCCTTCGTGATCGCCGGCGTCGAGGGCCCGGTTGCCCTCCGCGCGGGCATGATGCACCTCGGCCAGCGCGACCGGGACGGCGAGATCGTCGTCGAGCGCTTCGGCGAAGCGCGGTGTCCACTCGCCGGGCACGACCGCGCCGGCCCGGCTGCGCACCCGGTGCAGGAAATCCTCAACGCCGACATAGGCTTTCACGGCGTCCTGCAGGGCGGTCTCGGAGAATTCCAGCATCGACCGGTAATGCGCGCTGCCCAGGTAGTAGCGCAGTTCGGCGGGCCGCACCCGCTGCAACATCGCCGGGATGGCCAGCACATTGCCCAGCGACTTGCTCATCTTTTCCCCGCCCATCGTCACCCAGCCGTTGTGCAGCCAGTAGCGGGCGAACCCATCACCGGCGGCGCGGCTCTGCGCGATTTCGTTCTCATGGTGGGGAAACACTAAATCCATTCCGCCGCAATGGATGTCGAATTCCGGGCCCAGGTACTCGCGCGCCATCGCCACGCATTCGGTGTGCCAGCCGGGCCGTCCGCGCCCCCACGGGGTGGGCCATGACGGCTCGCCGGGCTTGGCGCCCTTCCACAGCGTGAAGTCACGCTGGTCTCGCTTGCCGCTGGCCACGCCCTCGCCCTGGTGGACGTCGTCGATCTTGTGCCCGGACAGCTGGCCGTACTCCGGATAGCTGAGCACGTCGAAATAGACGTCGCCGTCGCCGGTGTACGCGTGGCCCTTTTCGATCAGCCGCTGGATTAACTCGACCATCTGCGTGATGTGCCCGGTCGCCCGCGGCTCCGCGGACGGCGGCAAGACATCCAGGGCGTCGTAGGCCGCGCTGAAAGCGCGCTCGTACGTGGCCGCCCACTCCCACCAGGGCCGGCATGCCGCGGCCGCCTTGTTAAGGATCTTGTCGTCGATATCGGTCACGTTGCGGATGAATGCGACGTCGTAGCCGCGGGCGATCAGCCAGCGGCGCAAGATGTCGAAGGCCACCCCGCTGCGGACGTGGCCGATATGCGGCAGGCCCTGCACCGTGGCGCCACACAGGTATATGGAGACGTGGCCCTCGCGCAGCGGAATGAAATCACGCACGGCACCGGCCGCGGTGTCGTGTAGCCGCATGCGGGCGCGATCGGTCACGACGTGCCAGCTTACCTGCTGGTTCCGATTTCCCCGGCCCTCAGGGCTGGGCCGCGGCGACGCCCGACCGTTCGAGATCGAGCGGCGGACTGCTTGTCGCTAGCAGGGGTCGCCATCGGGCGTGTAATACGGCACGCCCTCCACCGAGTAACACGGCACCTCGCCCGGCCAGTACGGCTCGGTGGCCGCCGCTATGGCCGCGCCGGCCGCGACATCACCGGCGACGTGGCTGCATCCACCCACGGCGACGTGGCGTCCGTCGGCGCCGGCGCACACATCGGCGTGCGCCACCGGAGCTAGGGCCAACGGCGCTGCCCCCAGCGCCATGGCTGTCAATAGCGCGGCTGTCGGCTTCTTCATTTGCACTCCTATATCGAGCCCCGCCCACGTTGATTATTGCCCCGGACCACGCGTTTCGTCACCGATCTCGGGTCGATGGGCTAGCGGGCATCCCCGATCGGGACCAACAGCGCCGTCGCGATGGCAGCCAGGCCCTCGCCCCGCCCGGTCAGGCCCAGGCCGTCGGTGGTCGTGGCCGACACGGATACCGGCGCCCGCAGCAGACCCGACAGCACCTCCTGCGCCTCGGCGCGGCGCGGGCCGATCTTGGGCCGGTTGCCGATCACCTGCACCGCGGCGTTTCCCACCCGGTAGCCGTGTTGCGCGATCAAATCGACGACGTGGCGCAACATGTCGGCGCCGCTGACGCCTTTCCAGCGCGGATCGTCGATGCCGAAGACGCCGCCGATATCGCCCAGCCCCGCGGCCGACAACACGGCGTCGCACAGCGCGTGAGCTCCGACGTCGCCGTCGGAATGGCCGGCGCAACCGTCGGCGCCGGGAAACAGCAGACCGACCAGCCAACAGGGCCGGCCCGGTTCGATCGGGTGCACGTCGGTACCCAGCCCGACCCTCGGCAGTTCGCTCACCGGTGCACGATCGCTTCGGCCAGCAACAGATCCAGCTGGGTGGTGATCTTGAATGCCAGCGGGTCGCCGTCGACCACGTGTACCTGGCCACCGAGTTGCTCGACGAGCGACGCGTCATCGGTGAATTCGGCGGTACCCGCGCGCCCGTAGGCGCGCAGCAGCAGGTCGGTGGCGAAGCCCTGCGGGGTCTGCACGGCGCGCAGGCCGGCCCGCTCCGGCGTGCCCAGGACCACCCCGTTGGCGTCCACGGCCTTGATGGTGTCGGACAGCGGCAGCGCGGGCACGACGGCCGCGTGGCCCGACCGCAACGCCTCGGCCACCCGCACGATCAAATCCGGCGGCGTCAGCGCCCGGGCGGCGTCGTGAACGAGCACGAATTCCGGTTGGCCGGGCAGGGCGGACAAAGCCAGGTTGACCGAATCGGTGCGACCGGCGCCGCCGGCCACGACGACGGCTTGGGCACCCAGAACTTGCTTGGCCTGGTCGATGCGATCGGAAGGCACCGCCGCCACAACATGGTTAACGACCCCCGACTTCAACAGCCCCGAGACGGCCCATTCGAGCAAGGTGCGGCCACCGAGCTCGCAGAATGCTTTCGGAATCCCGGCCGCCAGTCGCTCACCCGAGCCCGCGGCCGGGACGATTGCGACTATGCCGCCCGCTGCCCCGACCACCAGAGCCTCTGGGCTTTCAGGAAGCGGCGGCCAAAACCTCGTCGAGGATGGTCTCCGCTTTGGCGTCGTCGGTGCTCTCGGCCAGCGCCAACTCGCCAACCAAAATCTGGCGCGCCTTGGCCAGCATGCGCTTCTCGCCGGCGGACAGGCCGCGCTCCTGGTCGCGACGCCACAGGTCGCGCACTACCTCGGCCACCTTGTTGACGTCACCGGAGGCGAGCTTTTCCAGGTTCGCCTTGTAGCGGCGCGACCAGTTGGTGGGCTCTTCGGTGTGGGGAGCGCGCAGCACCTGGAAAACCTTGTCGAGGCCTTCTTGGCCGACGACGTCGCGGACACCGACGTACTCAGCGTTTTCTGCGGGTACTCGAACGGTCAGGTCCCCCTGCGCCACTTTCAAGACGAGATACTCTTTTTGTTCCCCTTTGATGGTTCGGGTTTCGATCGCCTCGACTAACGCAGCACCGTGGTGTGGATAGACAACGGTGTCGCCGACCTTGAAGATCATCTGATTGGAGCCCCTTTCGTTACTTCATGCTAGCACGGCGGGCCGACTCATGCGGAACAACGGTGCAGGTCAGGGGCACAACACGTGCGAATTAGGGGTTGACAGGCGGAGAAGAACGTGCACTGGAACACAGTACCAACGTCCTCAGCTGACCTGTCCGGGTACCCCGTCCGGACCCCTGCGGCCCTGGTCTGGTGCCCTGCGCTACCGCTCCGATGGCCTTCCTACTACTGTGCATAGTTGCACGATGGAACGGCCGTACGACGGCGCGAGGCCCAGCAGGAGGCAATGAGTGAACCGCTTCAAGATCGGCCTGGTCGCCTTGATCGCCGTCGCGCTCACGGGGTGCGGCGCCGGGCAGATCTCGCAGATGGCCACCCAGGAGCCCGCCGTCAACGGCAACAAGGTCACGATCAACAACGTGGCGCTGCGCGACATCCGGATGCAGGCCGTGCAGACCGGCGACTACATTCAGCCGGGCCGAACAGTGGACCTGGTGCTGGTCGCCGTCAATCAGTCGCCGGACGTCGCCGACCGGCTGCTGGGCGTGACAAGCGACATCGGAACGGTGACCGTCACTGGCGACGCGCGACTGCCCGCCGGCGGGATGCTTTTCGTCGGTACGCCCGAAGGCGCGAAGGTGGCGCCGGGACCCCTCGGTTCGAGCAATGCCGCCAAGGCGACCGTCGCCCTCGCCAAGCCCATCACCAACGGCCTTACCTACAACTTCACCTTCAACTTCGAGAAGGCCGGGCAGGCCAGCGTGCTGGTGCCGATCTCGGCCGGGCTGGGGCCACAGCCCGCCTGAGGCACGACTCGCCGTTCTGTGCGGCCGGGCTTGTCGGTCCAGCCCGATACCGTCATGGCGTGGCAAACGTGCGCTCGCAATACCGCTGTTCGGAATGCCGGCATGTCACCGCCAAGTGGGTGGGTCGCTGCCTGGAGTGCGGCACGTGGGGCACGGTCGACGAGGTAGCGGTGCTCAGCGCGGTCGGCGGTAACGGTCGCCGGGTGGGCCTGGCTTCGCGATCGAGCTCGCAAGCCGTCCCGATCAATTCCATTGCGCCCAACGTCAGCCGGCACCGGTCGACGGGCGTGGATGAACTCGACCGCGTTCTGGGCGGCGGTGTGGTGCCGGGGTCGGTGACGTTGCTGGCGGGCGATCCGGGCGTGGGCAAGTCGACGCTGTTGCTCAAGGTCGCCCATCGCTGGGCGCAGTCCGGTAGGCGCGCGCTGTACATCTCCGGTGAGGAGTCCGCCGGCCAGATCCGGTTGCGCGCCGACCGGATTGGCTGCGGCGGCGACGAGCTCTATCTGGCCACCGAATCCGATCTGCACACCGTGCTCGACCACATCGCGACGGTGCAGCCCGCGCTGGTCATCGTCGACTCGGTGCAAACGATGTCCACCACCGAGGCCGATGGTGTCGCGGGGGGCGTTACGCAAGTACGCGCGGTCACGGCCAGGCTGACCGCCGCCGCGAAGGCCGGCGACGTCGCGCTGATCCTCGTCGGGCACGTCACCAAGGACGGGGCCATTGCCGGGCCGCGGTCACTCGAGCACCTCGTCGACGTGGTGCTGCATTTCGAGGGCGACCGCAACGGCACGCTGCGGATGGTCCGCGGGATCAAGAACCGGTTCGGTGCTGCCGACGAGGTCGGCTGTTTCATGTTGCACGACAACGGCATTGAAGGCGTGGCCGATCCGTCGAACCTGTTCTTGGATCAGCGGCCCGCGCCGGTCGCCGGCACGGCGATCACGGTCACGCTGGACGGCAAGCGACCGCTCATCGGCGAAGTCCAGGCGCTGCTGGCGACGCCGTCCGGCGGTTCGCCGCGCCGCGCCGTCAGCGGAATCGACCACTCGCGGGCGGCGATGATCGCGGCCGTGCTGGAAAAGCACGCCAGGCTGGCGATCGCCGTCAACGACATCTACCTGTCCACCGTGGGCGGCATGCGGTTGACCGATCCGTCGTCCGACCTGGCGGTCGCCGTGGCGCTGGCGTCGGCGTATGCGAAGCTGCCGCTGCCCACGACGGCGGTGATGATCGGCGAGGTGGGCCTGGCGGGCGACCTGCGCCGCGTCAGCGGCATGGAACGGCGGCTGAGCGAAGCCGCGCGGCAGGGCTTCAACATCGCGCTGATCCCCGACGGCGACGACCCGCGACGCGAGATCGTGCCACCGGGTATGCGGGCGCTGCGCGCACCCACCATCGGCGCCGCACTGGAGCACATGGTCGACATCGGCGACCACCGCGGCAACGCGATTCCGGGCCTCAGTGGCTAGACGTGGCTAGACGCAGTGCCCAATCGGGCCGCAGAATGCACGCTGTGACCCGTCCGACCCTGCGTGAGACCATCGCCCGGCTGGCGCCCGGCACCGGGCTCCGCGACGGCCTCGAGCGCATCCTGCGCGGCCGCACCGGTGCGCTGATCGTGCTCGGCAACGACGAGAACGTCGAGGCCATCTGCGACGGCGGCTTCGCCCTCGACGTCCGTTACGCGCCGACCAGGCTGCGCGAGCTGGCGAAGATGGACGGCGCCGTCGTGCTGTCCACCGACGGCAGCCGCATCGTGCGGGCCAACGTGCAGCTCGTTCCGGATCCGTCCATTCCCACCGACGAATCGGGAACGCGGCACCGCTCGGCCGAACGGGCCGCCATCCAGACCGGCCACCCGGTGATCTCGGTCAGCCACTCGATGAACATCGTCACCGTCTACGTCGCCGGGGAACGGCACGTCGTGGCGGACTCCGCGACCATCCTGTCGCGGGCCAATCAGGCCATCGCGACCCTGGAACGCTACAAGGCCCGGCTCGACGAGGTCAGCAGGCAGCTGTCGCGGGCCGAGATCGAGGACTTCGTCACGCTGCGCGACGCGATGACGGTGGTGCAGCGGCTGGAGCTGGTCCGGCGGATCGGGCTGGCGATCGATTACGACTGCGTCGAGCTCGGCACCGACGGGCGTCAGCTGCGGCTGCAGCTCGAGGAGCTGCTGGGCGGCAACGACACCGCCCGCGCGCTGATCGTGCGCGACTATCACGCCAGCCCCGAACCGCTGTCCGAAGCGCAAATCACTGCCACCCTTGGCGAACTGGACGCCCTGTCGGACACTGAGCTGCTCGACTTCACTTCGCTGGCAAAGGTTTTCGGGTATCCGACGACCGCCGAGGCGCAGGACTCGGCGCTGAGCCCCCGTGGCTATCGCGCGATGGCCGGTATCCCGCGGCTGCAGTTCGCCCACGTGGATTTGTTGGTCAGGGCGTTCGGGACGCTGCAGGGCCTGCTGGCGGCCAGCGCCAACGACCTGCAATCGGTGGACGGCATCGGCACGATGTGGGCCCGCCACGTGCGGGAGGGGTTGTCGCATTTGGCGGAGTCGACGATCGCCGACCCGCTGAGCTGAGCTCGGTTACCCCGTAGGGGGACCCGGGGGAACCCCGGGCGGCGCTTCGGGCTGCGGCACCGCCGGCTGACCCGGCACCGGACCCGGCGGCGCCGGCGGCTGGTTGAGGATGAACGGGACCGGCAGTGAGCGCAGGTTGCCCAGCTGCACTACGAGGTTGTAGGTGCCCGGCCCGATTCCCGGCCGCGGCAGCGGGCAATGCGGCGCGGACCCCATCCCGGTCCAGGTGACCGCGGTCGTCACCTGTTCACCCGGGGTGAAGGTCTTGACCAGCGTCTCGTTGGACGGCGCGCAGTCCAGGTTGGACCACAGCCGCTTGTTGTCCAGCGAGTACACGTATGCCGCCAGCACCGCGGCCCCGACGTCACGCTTGCAGGACACCAGCCCGATGTTGGTGACGACCATGGTGAATTTCGGCTGGTCACCGATGAAATATTGGGGAGCGTTGGTCAGTCCCTTGACGGCCAGCGTCGAATCGGGGCAGTCATCGCCCTCCTTCAGCACCGGCGGCGGCTGCACGGCGGCGGTGGGTGTCGGCGACTCCGGGTTTTGGCCCTGCGGCGCCGGCACCGGTGCGGGCCCTTCGGGCGCCACCGGCGGGGGCGCCTGGGGTGCGGGCGATCCCGGCTTGCTTTGCGCGGAGTTGGGTTTGTCGGCGTTGGCGGGTTTTGCGCCCGCGTTGTTGCTCATGAAGGCGATGACGGTGGCGACGACGATCCCGATCACTACTACCGCGATGCCCAGGGCCAGGCCCCGGCGCCGCCAATAGATCTCGGTCGGTAGCGGGCCACGCGGTTCCAGATCCAGCACATTCACACCGTAGGGCCAGGTCACGTGGTTTTGCCCGACCCGCCTCGGCGTGTCGCGATGTTAGCTGGCCAGCACGCGTGTAAGAGGCCGTTATTCGCCGATATCGCCCACGTGGTCGACCAGCACCACGTGCCCTTCGGCGAGTTGATACGTGACGCCCGCTACCGCCAGCGTGCCGGCCGCGACCCGCTCCGAGATCGCCGTCGAACGCGCCACCAGCTGCGCCAGCGTCTCGCGCACGTGGCGTTCCTCGAGCTCGTCGACCCGGCTCAACCCGTCGCGGCGGCCCATCAGGATCGACGGCGCGACCCGCTCCACCACGTCCCGGACGAAACCGGCCGGTATCGCGCCGTCATCGATCGCCTGTATCGCCGCCTTGACGGCACCGCAACTGGTGTGGCCGAGGATGACGATGAGCGGCACGTCGAGGGCCGTCACCGCGTACTCGATGGAGCCCAGGACCGCCGAATCGATCGCCTGACCGGCGGTGCGCACCACGAACACGTCGCCCAGGCCCTGATCGAAGAGCAACTCGGCGGCCACCCGGCTGTCCGCGCAGCCGAATATCACCGCGGTGGGCTTCTGACCCGCGGCCAGGCTGGCCCGGTGATCGACGCTCTGGCTGGGATGCTGCGGCTTGCCGGCCACGAATCGCTCGTTACCCTCTTTGAGTGCTTTCCACGCGGTTACCGGGCTGGTGTTGGGCATGGCACACATCATGCCGCATGGGCAAATGAACGTCCCTCCGAACGAGCTCATCGACTGGTATGACCGATCGCGCCGCGACCTGCCGTGGCGCGAACCCGGAATCAGCGCGTGGCAGATCCTGGTCAGTGAGTTCATGTTGCAGCAGACGCCGGTGGCCCGGGTGCTGGCGATCTGGCCGGATTGGGTACAACGCTGGCCCACCCCGTCGGCCACGGCCGCCGCCAGCGCGGCCGACGTCCTGCGCGCCTGGGGAAAGCTGGGCTATCCGAGGCGGGCCAAGCGGCTGCACGAATGCGCCACGGTCATCGCCCGCGACCACGGCGACGTGGTTCCCGACGACGTCGAAACCCTGCTGACGCTGCCCGGTATCGGCAGTTATACCGCGCGCGCCGTGGCCTGCTTCGCCTATGGCCACGCTGTACCTGTGGTGGACACCAATGTGCGACGGGTGGTGGCCCGCGCCGTACACGGCCTGGCCGACGCCGCCGCGCCCGCCGCGGCGCGCGATCACGCCGACGTCGCGGCCCTGCTGCCGCGCGACGACACGGCGCCGAAGTTTTCGGTGGCACTGATGGAACTGGGCGCGACGGTGTGCACCGCGCGCAGCCCGCGATGCGGGATATGTCCCCTGGACCGGTGCGCGTGGCGGCATGCCGGATACCCGCCAGCGCAGGGTCCGGCGCGACGCGTCCAGACCTACGCCGGAACGGACCGTCAGGTCCGCGGGCGATTGCTGGATGTGTTGCGGACCAACGATTCACCGGTGACGCGCGCCCAGCTGGACGTGGCGTGGCTAACCAATTGCGCTCAGCGCGACCGGGCGCTGGATTCGCTACTCGCCGACGGGTTGGTGACCCAGACTCCAGACGGCCGCTTCGGGTTAGCCGGCGAGGAATGACTCGACCGCCTCGCGGTACACCCGCGGCGCTTCGTCGTGGATCAGGTGACCCGCCTGTTTGACCGCCAAATATGTTGTCGGGGAATCGGTTTGGGTCATCGCACGCATCTGGCCGTGCGGCGTGACCGAGTTGCCGGCCTCGATGAGCAGCGCCGGCGCCCGCACGGCCCGCCACTGCGACCAGTAGTCACGGGTGCCCCACTCGGCGGCGATCTCTATCCATCGCGACGTGTGGCCGTGCAACCGCCAACCCGTTGGGGTGCGATCGAAGGCATCCAGGAAATACTGCCCCGCGATCGGGCCGAATTCATCGAATACTTGTTGCGCGGAATCGAATTCGACCGGGAGGGCGTGCAGCCAGGGCTCCCATGGGCCGGTGGTGCGGCCACGGAAGTCCGGGGCCATGTCCTCGACCACCAGCGCCGACACCAGATCGGGACGCTGCGCGGCCAGACACCACGAGTGCAGGGCACCCATCGAGTGCCCGACCATCCTGGCCGGTGCCCCCAACCCGCTCACCGCATCGCCGAGATCGGCCACGAACCGCTCGGTGCTGATCGGAAACGGATCGTCGACATCGCGGCCGCGGTGCCACGGTGCGTCGTAGGTGTACACGGTGCCCAAACGGGTCAGCCACGGCAGCTGCCGCGACCAGGTGGTGCCTCGGCCCATCAGGCCGTGCACCAGTACCAACGGCGGGCCTTGGCCGCCGTGGCAGGTCAGCAGATCGCCGGGCATATGACCATCTTGCGTGTAGCGCCCTCGAGTTCGACGGGCGAGGGGCCGCGGTAGCCTAGCGGAATGCCAGTGGTGAAGATCAATGCAATCGAAGTACCCGCCGACGCTGGCCCCGAGCTGGAGAAGCGGTTCGCCCATCGCGCGCACGCGGTGGAGAACCAACCCGGTTTCCTCGGCTTTCAGCTGCTGCGTCCGGTCAAGGGTGAGGACCGCTACTTCGTGGTGACACACTGGGAGTCCGATGAAGCATTCCAGGCGTGGGCGAAAGGGCCTGCCATCGAAGCCCATGCCGGCCACCGGGCCAACCCCGTGGCGACAGGCGCGACGCTGCTGGAATTCGAGGTTGTGCTGGACGTTGCCGCCAACAAGACCGGCTAGCAAGCGGCCATCCGCGCGACGCCGGGCGGCGGCGATGAGCGCCGCCGCAGCACTCGTGGTCACCCTGGCGCCCGGTTGCGCGCCCTCACCCTCGCCGCAGGCGAACGCGGCGAACCCGGGACGGCAGATCGACACCCGGACTCCGCCCGGTATCCGTGCGCAGCAGACGTTGGACATGCTGAACTCCGACTGGCCCATCGGCCCGGTCGGTGTGCGCACGCTGGCCGCGTCCGACAAGGTCGAATCGGTGCAAACCACCATGGAGGGGCTGTGGTGGGATCGCCCCTTCACCCTTGGGGGCGTCGACATCGGCGCAAGCGTTGCCACGCTGCATCTCATCTCCTCTTACGGTGCGCGACAAGACATCCGGATCCACACCGACGACGACGGGCGTGTCGATCGATTCGATCTCGAGACGCAACCCCCGACGGTCGCGTCATGGCACGACGTCGATGCGGTGTTGAGCAAGACCGGTGCCCGCTACTCCTACCAGGTTTCCAAGGTCGACAACGGTCGCTGCGACCCGGTGCAGGGCACCAACGCCCGCGAATCCCTGCCGCTGGCATCGATTTTCAAGCTGTACGTGCTGCACGCGCTGGCGGGTGCGGTGCAAAACGGCACGGTGTCCTGGGATGACCAGCTGACGGTCACGGAGAAGAGTAGGGCCGTCGGTTCCTCGGGCCTGGAATTGCCTCCGGGAGCTCATGTTTCGGTTCGCACGGCCGCTGAGAAGATGATCGCCACCAGCGACAACATGGCGACTGACTTGCTGATCGGGCGGATGGGCACGCATGCGATCGAGGAAGCGCTCGCGACGGCCGGCCACCACGATCCGGCCAGCATGACGCCCTTCCCCACGATGTACGAGCTGTTCTCCGTCGGCTGGGGCCAACCTGATCTGCGCAACCAGTGGAAACAGGGTTCGCCGGACGACCGGGCTCGGCTGCTGGCGCAGGCGAATTCCGCTCCCTATCAACCCGATCCGACCCGAGCCCACACCCCGGCCTCGAGCTACGGCGCTGAGTGGTACGGCAACGCGGATGACATCTGCCGAGTCCACGCGGCGCTGCAGGCCGACGCGGTGGGCGCGGCCGCGCCGGTAAGACAGATCCTGTCCGCCGTATCGGGAATCCAGCTCGACCGCAACGTCTGGCCATACATCGGTGCGAAGGCCGGCGGGCTACCCGGTGACCTGACGTTCAGCTGGTACGCCGTCGACAAGACCGGGCAGCCGTGGGTGGTCAGCTTCCAGTTGAACTGGCCCCGCGATCATGGCCCGACCGCGACCGGCTGGTTCTTGCAGGTCGCCAAGCAGGTGTTCGCGCTGATCGCGCCGCGGTAACCCTCACAACCGCAGCGTCCAGCGGCCGTCCCGGAAGTGCAGGACGGTTTGGCTGAGTGGGGCAATGTCGATGCGCCAGAACGATTTCGGCGGCGCATCGAGGGCCAGCAGGATCGCCGCCCGGATCACCGCGGGATGCGTCACGGCGACGGCGCGCGACATGTCGCCCGTCAGGGCGCCCAGCCAGCCCCTCACACGCGCGACCAGGTCGGCTATCGACTCCCCGCCGTGCGGGGCATGGGCCGGGTCGGCCAGCCACGCCTCGACGTCCGCGGGCCCGATATTCGCCAGCGCCTCGCCGCGCCACCGCCCGCAGTCGAGATCGCCCAACCGCGGCTCCGTCGTGGCTTGCAAGCCCAGCAACTGCGCGGTTTGGCGGGCCCGCCGCTCGGGCGCGGTGAGCTGACGTGTATCGCCGGAGATCGCAAGTGCAGCAACGCTTTCGAGAAGGCGCCGGCCGGTGTCGTTGAGCGGCTCGTCGGCGGGAAACCGCCCGGCCGCCATCGCGTCGGTCATCGCGTGCGAGACCAGGGTCAGCCGGACGACCTCGGTCACGCGGCGGTGCTTGACGCGCGTCCGCTCCGGGATCGCTCCCCCAGCAGCCGCCCCGCCAGCGTCGCAAACGCCACGCCGATGGTCGCCCACAGCACCGCCTGCGTGGCCAGCGAAACCAACCGGAACTCGTAGAGATCATCGGCGGGAAAGCCGGGATAGATGATCGCACCCGAGGCGTCGCGCAACGGCTCGGGCGTCTCGTCCACGGCGGGCAACAACGCCAGCACCGCCGTGATCGTCACCAGATAGGCGCCGGCGGCGAGCAGCCAACCGTTCGGCGTGCCCAGCCGGGCGGCGAGCCGGCGGGCCAACCACACCCCCGCGATCGCCAGCACCACCGACACCAGCACCGCCACCAGATACCAGCCGGTGCGCGCCCCGATCGTGTCCGCCTGCCCGACGGAGGGCGGATTCGGCGGGTACTTCAGGAACGGCACCAGGTAGACCGCGCCGAAGGCGGCCGCCGCCAGCAGCAACGAAAGCGACTGTGGCCCAAGACCTCTGGCGCGCGCGGCGACAACGCAGAACAGCGCGGCGAACAATGCGCCCATCGCAACGCCGAAAATCAGGACGCCGAAACCCAATCCGGCGTTTGCCTGCACCGCGCGGGTGAACAACTCGGCGCCGTGCTCGTGCACGCCGTGCGCGTGCTCGGCGTCGGTTCGGCCGTCTTCAAAGGCGATCGCACGACCGATGACGGGCTCGGCGCACAGGCGGCCGAAGAGGAATGCGAGCACCGCGGCAAGCGCGCCGGCCAAGAGGCCGCGCGCGATCAGACGCTTCTCCACCAGGAGCCGTCAGTGGCAGGGGAAGCCGAGCAGATGCCGCGCGTCGTGCACGAACTCGTGCACGTGGGAGTCGCTGCCGAACAGCGACACCGCGCCCTGATCGATGCCGACGAAGTAAAGCGCCAAGAGCGCCAGGAAGACGGTCGCCGCCAGCCACAGCGCGGCGCTTGCCGCCGATAAATCGATCGACCGGGTGTCGGTGGAATCGGACACAGTTGACTCCTTCTGGGGATATCGCGTCCCGCTTAGGTCCGACGAGCTTCGGGTCTGACTTTGACAGTGGCGCGACCGCTTCGGACTTTCACCGGATTCCGTCACTCGTTTGGCAAGCGACAGTGTAAACCGCCGTCACTGCTGCGGGGGCGCGGCCCCGTAGCCGAGCTGATTCGCCGTGTACTTCGCCGCGTCGGTGATCGGCACCGCCTGGACCGCGGTGCCGTAGGCGCAGATCTCGGTCCAAACATCGCCGATCTCGGTGGTGTCGAAGCGCATCGCGACGATCGCGTTGCCGCCGCGGTTGCGCGCCTCGGCGATCAGCCGGCCCATCGCCTCGTTGCGGCTCTCGGCGAGGTTCTTGGTCATTCCGGCCAGCTCGCCCCCGAACATGGCCTTGAAGCCGGCGCCCATTTGGGAGAACGCGTTTCGGGAGCGAACGGTCAGGCCGAAGACTTCGCCGCATACGCGTTGGATTTCCCAGCCCGGGAGGTCGTTGGTGGTCACGATCAGCACGGGCGGGCCCCTTACATGCGAAACGGGTGGCTAGTCCCGTCAGAGACTAACCACCCGTTTGCGCTGTGGCTACGGCGTGTCGGGCGCGGCGTGCGCTCCGGCTTTCTGCAGCTCCGGCTCGGGCGGCGGCTTGCGGGTTCCGGTGAAGGTGAACTTCGCGTCCTCGCCCGCGCTTTCGCCGTCCCAGTTGTCCACGTCGATGGTGACAATCTGTCCGGGCCCGACCTCCTCGAAGAGGATCTTCTCGGACAGCTGGTCCTCGATCTCGCGCTGGATGGTGCGCCGCAGCGGGCGAGCACCCAGCACCGGGTCGAAGCCGCGCTTGGCCAGCAACGCCTTGGCCTTGTCGGTCAGCTCCATCGCCATGTCCTTGCTCTTGAGCTGCGCGGCGACCCGGCCGATCATCAAGTCGACCATCCGGATGATCTCCTCGCGGGTCAGCTGGTGGAAGACGATGATGTCGTCGATGCGGTTGAGGAACTCCGGCCGGAAGTGCTTCTTCAGCTCGTCGTTGACCTTCTGCTTCATCCGCTCGTAGTCGTTCTCGCCACCGCCCTGGGTGAAGCCCAGGCCGACCGGCTTGGAGATGTCGGAGGTGCCGAGGTTGGACGTGAAGATCAGAACGGTGTTCTTGAAGTCCACCGTGCGGCCCTGGCCGTCGGTGAGCCGGCCGTCCTCGAGGACCTGCAGCAGGCTGTTGTAGATCTCCTGGTGCGCCTTCTCGATCTCGTCGAACAGCACCACGGAGAACGGCTTGCGCCGCACCTTCTCGGTGAGCTGGCCGCCCTCTTCGTAGCCGACGTACCCCGGCGGCGCGCCGAAGAGCCGCGACGCGGTGAAGCGGTCGTGGAACTCGCCCATGTCGATCTGGATGAGCGCGTCGTCGTCGCCGAACAGGAAGTTGGCCAGCGCCTTGGACAGCTCGGTCTTACCGACACCGGACGGGCCGGCGAAGATGAACGAACCCGACGGGCGCTTGGGGTCTTTCAGCCCGGCGCGAGTGCGGCGGATGGCCTTCGACACCGCCTTGACGGCGTCCTCCTGGCCGATGATCCGCTTGTGGATCTCGTCCTCCATGCGCAGCAGACGAGTGGTCTCGGCCTCGGTGAGTTTGAACACCGGGATGCCGGTCCAGTTGCCCAGCACCTCGGCGATCTGCTCGTCGTCGACCTCGGCAACCACGTCGAGATCGCCTGAGCGCCATTGCTTTTCGCGTTCGGCACGCTGGGCCACCAACGTCTTCTCGCGGTCGCGCAGGCTGGCCGCCTTCTCGAAGTCCTGGGCGTCGATCGCCGATTCCTTCTCGCGGCGGGCCTCGGCGATCTTCTCGTCGAACTCGCGCAGGTCCGGCGGCGCGGTCATCCGGCGGATCCGCATCCGCGCACCCGCCTCGTCGATCAGGTCGATCGCCTTGTCCGGCAGGAACCGGTCGTTGATGTAACGGTCGGCCAGGGTGGCCGCGGCCACCATCGCCGAATCGGTGATCGACACCCGGTGGTGTGCCTCGTAGCGGTCGCGCAGACCCTTGAGGATCTCGATGGTGTGCTCCACCGTCGGCTCGCCCACCTGCACCGGCTGGAAGCGGCGCTCCAGCGCTGCGTCCTTCTCGATGTACTTGCGGTACTCGTCGAGCGTGGTTGCGCCGATCGTCTGCAGCTCGCCGCGGGCCAGCTTGGGCTTGAGGATCGACGCCGCGTCGATCGCGCCCTCGGCGGCACCGGCGCCCACCAGGGTGTGCAGCTCGTCGATGAACAGGATGATGTCGCCGCGGGTATTGATCTCCTTGAGGACCTTCTTCAGGCGTTCCTCGAAGTCACCGCGGTAGCGCGAGCCGGCGACCAGCGATCCCAGGTCCAATGTGTAGAGCTGCTTGTCCTTCAGCGTCTCGGGAACCTCGCCGTGCACGATGGCCTGCGCCAGGCCCTCGACGACGGCGGTCTTGCCGACTCCGGGCTCGCCGATCAGCACCGGGTTGTTCTTGGTGCGCCGGGATAGCACCTGCATCACCCGCTCGATTTCCTTCTCGCGGCCGATGACGGGGTCGAGCTTGCCCTCCATCGCGGCGGCCGTCAGGTTGCGGCCGAACTGGTCGAGGACCAGCGAGGTGGACGGGCTGCCGGATTCGCCACCGCGGCCACCGGTTCCGGCTTCGGCTGCCTCCTTGCCCTGGTAGCCGGAGAGCAGCTGGATCACCTGCTGGCGCACCCGGGTCAGCTCGGCGCCGAGCTTGACCAGCACCTGGGCGGCAACACCCTCGCCCTCACGAATCAGGCCCAGCAAGATGTGTTCGGTGCCGATGTAGTTGTGGCCGAGCTGCAGCGCCTCGCGCAAGCTGAGCTCGAGAACCTTCTTGGCGCGCGGGGTGAACGGGATGTGTCCGGACGGCGCCTGCTGGCCCTGGCCGATGATCTCCTCGACCTGGCTGCGGACGCCCTCGAGCGAGATGCCCAGCGATTCCAGCGACTTCGCTGCGACGCCTTCGCCTTCGTGAATCAAACCCAGCAGGATGTGCTCGGTGCCGATGTAGTTGTGGTTGAGCATCCGGGCCTCTTCTTGCGCCAGGACGACGACCCTGCGGGCACGGTCGGTAAATCTTTCGAACATCGGGTTACCTGCTCTCCCTCAACGTCGGTACAGCCTCAGTTCCGGCCAGTGGGAGCCGGACTCGCGTACCTGCCATCCACTGTAATGGTCGGCCTGCCAGGGTTCCTAACCTTGCGGTTCCCCGCGGTTCGGGGCTCGCGCGGCCTTTACCTGCGATCTCCCCGCCGCCGACACAGCGGTAACTGAGGAAACGCGGCAAACCGCCAAATCGTTTCCGCAAACCCCGCGCGATCGTTTCGCCACCAGCGAAAGAACCGGCGCCCGGCGGTTGCGGCCGGGCGCCGGTTAAGACTGCGTTTCTAGGTTGCCGCGTGGAAGGCATCGATGACGTCGGCGGGGATACGCCCCCGCGTGGACACGTTGTGCCCGTTGCGACGGGCCCACTCGCGGATCGCCGCGCTCTGCTCACGGTCGATCGCGCCACGGCCGCGGCCGGAACCCGAACGGCCGCGACGGCGCCCGCCCACGCGGCGGCCCGCCGCTACCCACTGCTTCAGATCACTGCGAAGTTTTGCCGCATTCTTGGAAGAAAGGTCAATCTCATACGTCACCCCATCGAGCCCGAATTCGACTGTTTCGTCGGCCGCGCCCGCACCGTCGAAATCATCGACCAAGGTGACGGTCACTTTCTTCGCCATCAGATTACCCTCGCATTTCATCTTGAGCAGTTGCTGAGCAGATTGGATAGACTCCCCGCATCAATCTGCCATAGGAACGCAGCATACTCAATCTGGATGCATGACGCACAGTTGAACTTCAGTGCGGACGAACAATCGGGAACAAAACTGTCTCCCTAATTGACAGTCCGGTCAAACACATCAACAACCGATCGATACCCATTCCGGTTCCGGTGCACGGCGGCATCCCGTACTCCAGTGCGGCCAGAAAGTCTTCGTCGAGCGCCATGGCCTCGTCGTCGCCCGCGGCCGCGGCGCGGGCTTGCTCGGCGAACCTCTCGCGCTGCACGATCGGGTCGGTCAATTCGGAATAGCCGGTGGCAAGTTCGACCCCGTGCACATAGAGGTCCCACTTCTCGGTGACGCCCGGGATACTTCGGTGCTGACGCGTCAAAGGTGTTGTCTCGACTGGGAAATCCTTGACGAAGGTGGGGGCGGTGAGTGCGTTGCCCACCGTGTGCTCCCATAGTTCCTCGACGAGCTTGCCGTGGCCGTAGCCGCGGTTGTCGGGAATCTCGACGCCGAGCCGGCCGGCGATGGCGCGCAGTTGATCCACGGTCGTCTCGGGTGTGATCTCTTCACCTAGTGCCGCCGACAGCGACGGATACATTTGTATCGACGCCCATTCTCCGTCTATGTCGTAGACGCTGCCGTCCGGCAACGGTAGTTGTCTGGTGCCGATCGCCTCGTCGGCCACCTCTTGAATAAGCTCGCGGGTGACCACTGCCGAATCGTCATACGTTCCGTAGGTCTGATACGTCTCCAACATGGAGAATTCCGGAGAATGCGTGGAATCGGCCCCTTCGTTTCGGAACACGCGATTTAGCTCGAAAACCCGGTCGAATCCACCGACGATGCAGCGCTTGAGGAACAGTTCCGGCGCGATCCGCAGGTACAGATCGATGTCAAGAGCATTGGAATGTGTGATGAACGGCCGCGCCGCCGCGCCCCCCGCCAGTGTCTGCAACATAGGCGTTTCGACTTCGAGAAACCCACGCCGTTCCAATGCGCCGCGTATCGCGCGGACGACGGCGATCCGCTGGCGGGCGACCGAGCGTGCCTGCGGGCGGACGATCAGGTCGACGTAGCGCTGCCGCACCCGCGCCTCTTCGCTCATCTCCTTGTGCGCGACGGGCAGCGGCCGCAACGACTTGGCCGCCATCCGCCAGGAGTCGGCCAGCACCGACAATTCGCCGCGCCGTGAGCTGATCACGTTGCCGTGCACATAGACGAGGTCGCCGAGGTCGACATCGGCCTTCCACGCGTCCAGCGCATCGCGGCCGACCTTGTCCAGGCTGATCATCACCTGCAGGCTGGCGCCGTCGCCGTCCTGGAGTGTCGCAAAACACAATTTTCCGGAGTTGCGCGCGAAGATGACCCGGCCGGCGACGCCGACGATGTCGTCGGTCGCGGTGTCGGTCGGCAGATCGGGGTGATCGGCGCGCACCTGCGCCAGGGTGTGGGTGCGCTCGATCGCGACCGGGTAGGGCTCGCGACCCTCCGCCAATAGGCGAGCGCGCTTGTCCCGGCGGATCCGGAACTGCTCGGGAAGGTCTGCTGCGTCGGCAGAGTTCACGACGTGCCAGCTTAAATGACGGGGCTTCGAGTGTGCGCTGACGGCGTCTTGTGTGCGCCTCGGGCGCCGTGAGGCCACACTCAGCGCGAGAGAAAAGTCAGCGTGCGGTCTTCAGGCGGCCGCGCTGGGCGTCGCGGTTGCGCTCGAAGACCAGTCGCAGGCCGTGCAGGGTCAGGTGCGCGTCGTAGTGGTTGACGGTGTGCAGCTGGGGCAGCAGCAGCGGCGCGGTGTGCCCGGTCGCCACCACGACGACGTCGTCGCCGAGGTCCTCGGAAAAGCCGTCGACGTCCGCGCGGATCCGCGTGACCAGGCCGTCGACCAATCCGGCGAAGCCGAACACGGCACCGGCCTGCATGCATTCCACGGTGTTCTTGCCGACCACCGACCGGGGCTCGGTCAGCTCGACCCGGCGCAGTGCGGCCGAGCGGGCCGCGGCAGCATCCGACGAGACCTGAACCCCGGGGGCGATGGCCCCGCCGAGGAACTCGCCCTTGGCCGACACCACGTCCACGCAGATCGACGAGCCGAAGTCGACGACGATCGCGGCCCGGCCGAACTTGTGAAAGGCCGCCAGGCAGTTGACGATTCGGTCGGCGCCGACTTCTTTGGGATTGTCGACCAGCAGCGGGATCCCGGTGCGTACCCCCGGCTCGATCAGCACGTGCGGCACCGACGGCCAGTACTGGTCGAGCATGATCCGCACCTCGTGCAGCACCGACGGGACGGTGGACAGGGCGACGGCGCCGGTGAGCCGCTCCGAATCTTCACCGATCAGCCCGTCGATGGTCAGCGCCAATTCGTCCGCGGTGACCTCGGATTCGGTGCGAATACGCCATTGCTGCACGACTTTTGCGTGCTCCTTGGAGCCCGACAGCAGCCCGACAACGGTGTGGGTATTGCGGACGTCGATCGCCAGCAGCACGGCTACCGTGCACCCATCCGCGGATCGAGTAGCTCGGCCGCGTCGTCGGGCACGAAGGCCGGATCGTGGCCGAGGTCGATCGGCTTGTTGTCGGCGTCGACGAAGACGATCCGCGGCCGGTAGGCGCGCGCCTCGGCGTCCGTCATGGTGCCGTAGGCGATCAGAATCACCAGATCGCCGGGGTGAACCAGATGGGCTGCGGCGCCGTTGATTCCGATCACCCCGGAGCCCCGCTCGCCGGTGATGGCGTAGGTGACCAACCGCGCGCCGTTGTCGATGTCGACGATGGTCACCTGTTCGCCCTCGAGCAGGTCCGCGGCATCCATCAAGTCGGCGTCGATGGTCACCGAGCCGACGTAGTGCAGGTCGGCCTGCGTGACCGTGGCGCGGTGGATCTTCGATTTCAGCATCGTCCGAAACATCAGTTCCTCCAATGTGATTGGGCGAGTTCGTCCGGCCCGTCGGTGCCGGCGAGATTTCCAACTTCGATCGCAATGTTGTCCAGCAGTCTGGTGCCGCCCAGCCGGGCGGCGATCAGCAGGCGCCCGGGCCTGCCGACCTGCGGCGGGCCCAGCTCGGCGTCACGCAGCTCCAGGTAGTCGACCTCGATGGCGGGCACGGCGTCGAGCACCGAGCGCGCGGCGTCCAGCGCGGCCCGGGCGCCGACCGGCGCGGCGTGCGCGGCGGCCGCCAATGCCGCCGACAGCGTGCCGGCCAGTTCGCGCTGCACCGGATCGAGGTAGCGGTTGCGCGACGACATAGCCAGCCCGTCGCCTTCCCGCACCGTCGGTACCCCGACCACCGCGACGTCGAGGTTCAAGTCGGCCACCATCTGCCGGATCAGGACCAGCTGCTGGTAATCCTTCTCGCCGAAGAACACCCGGTCGGGACGCACGATCTGCAGCAGCTTGCACACGACGGTCAGCACGCCGGCGAAATGCGTTGGCCGCGAGCCGCCCTCGAGTTCGGCGGCCAGTGGACCCGGCTGCACGCTGGTGCGCAGGCCGTCGGGATACATCGCCGCGGCGGTCGGCGCGAACACGATCTCGACGCCTTCGCCGCGCAACATCGCCAGGTCCTCGTCCAGCGTCCGGGGATACGCGTCGAGATCTTCGCCGGCGCCGAACTGCAGCGGATTGACGAAGATCGAAACGACCACCACCGAGCCGGGCACCCGCCTGGCTGCGCGCACCAGGGCCAGGTGCCCGTCGTGCAGCGCGCCCATGGTGGGCACCAACATCACCCGCCGACCGGTGTGGCGTAGCGCGCGGCTGACCTCCGTGACGTCGCGCGGCGTCGAATACAGGTTGAGCTCGCCCGCCGTGAACGCGGTCGGCGCCGTGGGGTTCATCGCGCCAGCACCTCGACGACGTCGGCGGGGGCGTGGGCGCGCTGGGCGGTCCGCAGAGCATTCACCCGGTAGGCGTTGGCCAGCGCGGGGTCCACCCGCTCCAGCGCGGCCAGATGCTGGGCGACGGCGGCGGCATCACCGCGCGCGACCGGCCCGGTGAGCGCGGCCTGGCCGCGTTGCAGGGTGTTCTCCAGCGTGGCCCGCGCCAGCGGCCCGACGATGCGTTCGGCGATGCCGCCCGGCTGGTCGTCGACGGTTTGCTGCCCGAGCAGTTCGCTGCCGCGCAGCGCGGCCCGCAGCGCGTCGATCGCGTCGGCGAGCACCGCCACGATGTGGTTTCCGGCATGGGCCAGCGCGGCGTGGTACAGGACGCGGTCGTCCTCGCGGACGCAGAACGGCTCGCCGCCCATCTCCAGGACCAGGGATTGGCCGATCGCGTACCCGACGTCGTCGGCCGCGGTGATCCCGAAGCAGGTGTCGGGCAGCCTGCTGATGTCCTCGTCGGATCCGGTGAAGGTCATCGCCGGGTGGATGGCCAGCGGTATGCAGTCGGGCGCCAGCGGCGCGAGGATGCCGACGCCGTTGGCGCCGGACGTGTGCGCCACGATCGTGCCGGGCCGCAGCGCCGACGTCGCGGCCAGGCCGGACACCAGGCCGGCGAGTTCGCTGTCGGGAACCGCCAACAGCAGCAGCTCGGCACCGGCCGCCACGTCGGGCGGCGAGAGCACGGGGGTATCGGGCAGCCGGCGCTGCGCCCGCTGCCGCGATGCGTGGGAAATGGCGCTGCACGCGACGACGACGTGGTCAGCGCGCTCCAGCGCGACGCCCAGCGCGGTGCCCACCCGGCCGGCCGAGATGATGCCCACCTTGAGCCTGGCCGGGCGCAAACCGTCGAACTGCACCATCGCAGACGACCTCACTGATTTATTCGTTCGTTCCAGTCCCATCTGGGTACCGGACGGTCACTAAGACTGTAGTCGATTGGGTGGGCCGTCCCCAATGTGACGATGCCCTCAGCTCAGCCTTCCCGGCGACGCCGACGGCCCCCGCCGGACGGCTCCACCTGCAGCCTCGCCAGCAGGTCGGCGACGGAGTGGCCACCCGACGGCGGGGCCTCGCCCGCGCCCTGCCGCGCTTCGGCCGATGGGTCGGCTCCCCCGTGCCGAGGGGCGTTCGCGGCCGGTGGTGGCGGTGCCATTTGTGGTGGCGGCGGCCCAGCCGGCGGCGGCATAGGCGGCGTAGCGGCGGCGGGAGGGGGTGGCGGCGGAGCGGCCGGCGGCTCGTTCGTCGCCGCAAAGATCCCGAAGTCGCGGTACTCCGCCGAATGCCGGGAGGCCCGGCGACCGGCCTCCCCGTACGGCCAGGAAGGTTCGTGTTCGACGCGCGCGCCGTCCACGGGCTCGTCCGGGTGGGAGTGCCGGGCGCGGCGGCGCCCCGCGTCGGCCGGGGCCGGGGAATCGTCACCGGCCCAGTGGCTGCCCCGTGCGCCCGGCGGCAGCCAGAGCCCGTCCGCGGCGACCGGCTGCCAATCCTGCGGCTGGGGCTGCGGTTCCGGTTGGGGCGGCGGTGGCGGCGGCGCGTACGGCGGCGGTGGGGCCGGTTGTGGCGGCGGCCGGTGAAACTGCTCGAATCGCTGCTCGGGCTCCGGAGGCGGGGCCATGTACGGGGGCTCCTGCGAGACCAGGTAGGGAGCCTCGGGCGGGACGTCGTAGTGGCTCCGGGAGGCCTCCCGCGCGGGCGGCGCCTGGCGGGGCGGCAGCAGCGGCTCCTCGGGCACGTCGATGATCGCCTCTTCGTCGGCGCGCCGGTCGGTGCGCCCGAGCGGGTTGTCCTGGCGGGCCGACGTCACGCGATCGCTGGACACCCAATCGGCGCTCTCACCGTTTCGCTCCCAGTCGCTGTAGGTGCGTGCGCGCGGCGCCTCCGTCTCGAGCGTCTCCAGCGCCGGGCGATCCTGAAGGTCGGTGTCGAACAGGATCTCCAGGCTGGTCCGCAACGCGGCCAGCTCCGCACGCAGCGCGGCGACGTCGTCGGCGGCCTGGGCGCGCAGCTCGGACGCCAGCTCGCGGCGCAGCTGGGACTCCACGGTCAGCTCGTATTCGCGGCGGGCCGAGATCTCCCGGTCCAGCTGCAGGTCGTAGACGAGCTTGAGGTCACGCACGCGGGATTGATCAGCATCGCTTTGCCGGCGGTAGAGCACCGACACGAACGCGCCGGCGACTGCGGCCCACAGCGCCAGGATTACAGCGAGCTTGAGGAGTTCCACCCGATTGGTGAAAACCAGTGCGGAACTGGCCCCCATTGCGAGGACCAGCAACGCGGTCAAGAGCACCCACCCCGGCCTGCGACCGCCGCGCCGGACCCGGGCGCCGCGGGACAGAACGGTCATGGCCTGAGAGTACCTGTGCGAGGTCAATCCGCGTGTCGCACCGGTCCGGCGTGCCGCTGGCCCTACGCCGACCCCGGCGCGGCTTTAGCTTTCCGCGCCCTCGCCGTGCTCGGTCGGATCCTGCGGGGATTTACAGCAATGCTGCAGCCACAGCGCGGCAACCACGAGCGCCAGCGCGCTGACCGCCGCGACCACCGTGCCGGTGGTGTCCTCGGCGGCGACCCGCAGCCATGACCGCCGCGGCAGGAAGTACACCAGCACGCCGACCCACCAACCCAGGACGAGCGCGCCGACCCAGGCCGACGCCTTGGCGACCATCACGCTGCGCGCGACGGCAAGCGGATGCAGCCATCCCGGCCCGTCGCCGATTTCGCCCTCGTTGATTTTGGCCCGCACGTGGCGCGCCCACAGCGCCTCGCCGATGGCGACCGCGAGCAGCGACAGCCCGGTCCAGATCGTGATGGGCGGGAACCACCGGTAGAGCTGGATGACCAGGAGATAACCCACCACCGCAGCTCCCACCACCGCGGCCGTCAGGTCACGTTTCCTGGTCGGGCCCATCAGCGCCGCGACTCCCGGTTGGCGGAGGACGTCAGCGTCAGCCCGGACAACCGGACACCCTCGCGGTCGGCCGGCTCCAGCTCGGCCAGCAGGCGGGCGACCGGCCGAACGCCCCCGGCGACGGTCAGCTGGGCATCCGGGTCGATGGCCAGCCACGGGACCATCACGAAAGCGCGCAGGTGCGCCAGGGGATGCGGCAGCGTCAGGTTGGGCTCCCGGGCGATCACCTCGGTGTCGTCGTAGCAGGCGATCAGGTCGACGTCGAGGGTGCGCGGTCCCCAGCGTTCACCGCGAACCCGGCCCGCCGCGCGCTCGAAGTCCTGAGCACGCCGCAGCCACCCCTGCCCGTCGCACCCGGGGTCGTCGGCTATCACCACCGCGTTGAGGAAGGGCGCCTGTTCCACGCCGCCCCAGGGGTCGGTCTCGTACACCGGGGAGACCGCGAGCACCGCATCGCCGAGCCCGTCGACGACCGACCGCAACCGCGCCAGCCGGTCACCGAGATTGGAGCCGATGGACAGCACGACCCGCGTCATAGCGCCCCGCCCGCCGGGACCACCGAGCCGCGGCCGCCGCGCCGCGACCGCCGGACCACCACCGCGACGTCGTCGAACCGCTGCGGGATCGGCGCCTGCGGCTTGTGCACCACCACCTCGACGGCGTGCACGCGTTCGTCCTCCATCACCTTCCCGGCGATCTCGCCCCCGACGGTTTCGATGAGGTTGCGCGGCGGCCCGGCGACGACGTCGGCCGCGAGCTTGGCCAGCGCGGCGTAGTCGTAGGTGTCGGCCAGCTCGTCGCTGGTCGCGGCGTCGGCTAGGTCGATCCATACCGTGATGTCGACGACGAACTCCTGGCCGTTGGCGCGCTCGTGTTCCAACACTCCGTGCCGCCCGCGAACCGCCAAGCCGCGCAACTCTATTCGATCAGCCATGCGTCCACGCCCCGACGACTTTGAGCGCGTCGACGGACGCACGCACGTCGTGCACCCGCACACCCCACGCCCCGTGCAGGGCGGCCAGTGCGGAAATCACGGCGGTCGCCGTCTCGCGCCCGTCGGGCGGTCGCGGCGACCCGTCGGGACCGGCCAGCAGCGTGCCGAGGAAGCGCTTGCGCGAGGCACCCAGGAGCACCGGCACGCCCGTGGCGACCAACTGCGGCAGGGCGTGCAGCAGCGCCCAATTGTGTTGTCCCGTCTTGGCAAATCCCAGCCCGGGGTCGATCACTAGCTTTGCCGGATCCACGCCCGCGGCGACGGCGGCGTCAACGCTGGCGAGCAATTCGGAGCGCACCTCGGCCACCACGTCGTCGTAGGGCGGGGCCTCGTGCGGCCGCTCGGAGGACACCGAGCGCCAGTGCATCAGCACCCAGGTCACGCCGGCCTCGGCCACGAGCGGCGCCATCGCAGGGTCGGCCCGCCCGCCGGACACGTCGTTGACGATCCGCGCGCCGCTCTGCAGCGCCGCCCGCGCGACGTCGGCGTGCATGGTGTCGATGCTCACGGTAATGCCCTGTGCCGCAAGCTCTTTGACGACGGGAACGACGCGCGAGGCCTCGATCCGAGAGTCGATGCGGGCGGCGCCGGGCCTGGTCGACTCCCCGCCGATGTCGATGATTCCCGCGCCTTCGGCGACCATTGCGAGTCCGTGCGCGACGGCGCTGTCCGCATCGAGGTAGCGCCCGCCGTCCGAGAATGAATCGTCAGTGACGTTCAGAACTCCCATGACCTGCACAGGCGCCGGACTCACTTACGCAGGATGAGGTCGAGCGCTTCCGCTCGAGAAGCGGCGTTGGTTTTGAACAGGCCGCGCACCGCCGACGTCGTGGTGACGGCGCCAGGCTTGCGGACACCGCGCATCGCCATGCACAGGTGCTCGGCCTCGACGACGACGATGACCCCGGAGGGGTCGAGTTGCCGGACCAAAGCGTCGGCGATCTGGCTGGTGAGGCGCTCCTGCACCTGCGGCCGCTTGGCGTATAGGTCGACCATGCGCGCGATCTTCGACAGGCCGGTCACCCGGCCGTCCTTGCCGGGGATGTAGCCGACGTGCGCCACACCGTGGAACGACACCAGGTGGTGCTCGCAGGTGGAGTACATCGGGATTTCTTTGACGATCACCAGCTCGTCGTGCTCTTCGTCGAACATCGTGTTGAGCACACTGTCGGGGTCGGTGTATAGGCCGGCGAACATCTCCCGGTAGGCCCGGGCGACGCGGGCCGGGGTCTCCCGCAAGCCATCCCGCCCGGGGTCCTCGCCGATCGCGAACAGCAACTCGCGGATGGCGGCCTCGGCACGTGACTGGTCGAACTTCCGCACGCGGCCCGCCGCGTGACGGGAACCCGGCCCCAGATCCGGCAACGCCATCGACTCCTCCGTTCGTCAGCCGTGCGCCGGCGGGTTGGACCGGCTCACATCCTCATCCGGCTGGTCGGGGGATTTCTGTGTATCCGGGGTGGGTTGACCAGGCGGCGGATAGGGCGGGTAGGGCGGATAAGACTGGTGTCCCTGGCCCGGGTAGCTCGGTGCCGGCTGCGGCCAATAGGGCTGCTGGGGCGGCGCGGGCGGATACCAATGGCCCTGCGGTTGCTGCGGCGGCCAGCCCGGCGCGTGCCAGCCGGCCGGCGCGCCGTAGTCGGGCCGCGTGGGACCGTGGGCCGCGCCCTGGCGTTCGCCTTGACCGTGAGAACCGTTGGGGCCGTGGGTATTTCGGTCTGCCTCGGCGCGCGCGGCCTCGGCGGCCTGGCTGGCGGCCGCGATGGCCGCCTTGAAGGCCGGCTCGGCGACCGGCGGGGGCCAGGGCTCGCCGCGCTCGATGGCCAGTTCGCCCGGCGTCTTGATCGGCGGCTTGTCCGACGGGATCCGGCCGCCGAAATCGTCGAACATGGTGAGCCGGGGCCGCTTTTCGACGCCGGCGAAGATCCCCTCCAGCTCGGCGCGGTGCAGGGTTTCCTTTTCCAGCAGCTCACCGGCCAAGGTGTCCAGGATGTCGCGGTATTCGGTGAGAATCTCCCACGCTTCGGTGTGTGCGGCCTCGATCAGCTTGCGCACCTCGTCGTCGATGTCGCGGGCGACCTCGTGTGAGTAGTCGGCCTGTGTGCCCATGGTGCGGCCCAGGAATGGGTCGCCGTGTTCGGTGCCGTACTTGACCGCACCGAGCTTCGAACTCATGCCGAATTCGGTGACCATCGCGCGGGCGACCTTGGTGGCCTGCTCGATGTCCGACACCGCGCCGGTCGTCGGCTCGCGGAACACCAACTCCTCGGCGGCGCGCCCGCCCATCGCGAACACCAACTGCGCGATCATCTCCGAGCGGGTCCGCAGGCCCTTGTCTTCCTCCGGCACCGCCACCGCGTGCCCGCCGGTGCGCCCGCGGGCCAGGATGGTCACCTTGTAGACGGGGTCGATGTCGGGCATCGCCCAGGCCGCCAGCGTGTGCCCACCCTCGTGGTAGGCGGTGATCTTCTTCTCCTGCTCGCTGATGATCCGGCCCTTGCGGCGTGGCCCGCCGATGACCCGGTCCACCGCCTCCTCCAGGGCGGGGCCGGTGATGACGGTGCCGTTCTCGCGGGCGGTCAGCAGCGCCGCCTCGTTGATCACGTTGGCCAGGTCGGCGCCGGTCATGCCGACGGTGCGCTTGGCGAGGCCGTCCAGGTCCGCGTCAGGGGCGATCGGCTTGCCCTTGGAATGCACCCGCAGGACGGCGCGGCGGCCGGCCAGGTCGGGGTTGGTCACCGGGATCTGCCGGTCGAAGCGGCCGGGCCGCAGTAAGGCCGGGTCGAGGATGTCGGGCCGGTTGGTGGCCGCGATCAGGATGACGCCGGCGCGGTCGCCGAAACCGTCCATCTCGACCAGCAACTGGTTCAGCGTCTGCTCGCGCTCGTCGTGGCCACCGCCGAGACCGGCGCCGCGCTGGCGGCCCACCGCGTCGATCTCGTCGACGAAGATGATGCACGGGCTGTTCTGCTTGGCCTGCTCGAAGAGGTCGCGCACCCGCGACGCGCCGACGCCGACGAACATCTCGACGAAGTCCGAGCCGGAGATGGTGAAGAACGGCACCCCGGCCTCACCGGCGACGGCGCGGGCCAGCAGCGTCTTTCCGGTCCCCGGCGGGCCGTACAGCAACACGCCCTTGGGGATCTTGGCGCCCAGCGCCTGATACCTGCTGGGGTTCTGCAGGAAGTCCTTGATCTCGTAGAGCTCCTCGACCGCCTCGTCGACGCCGGCGACGTCGGCGAAGGTGGTCTTGGGCATGTCCTTGGAGAGCTGCTTGGCGCGCGATTTGCCGAAGCCGAAGCCCATCCGGGCGCCGCCCTGCATGCGCGAGAACATCACGAACAGGCCCACCAGCAACAGCAGCGGCAGCACGTAGACGAGCAGCTCGCCCAGGATGCTGCCTTCGTTGACGACGGTGCTGATCTTCGCGTTCTTGGCGTTGAGGGCGTTGAACAGGTCGACGGCGTACCCGCTGGGGTACTTGGTGATGACCTTGTCCGAATTCTCGGTGTCGTTGGTGCCCTTCTTCAGGGTCAACCGCAATTGCTGCTCACGGTCGTCGATCTGCGCGCTCTTGACGTTGTCGCCGTTGATCTGTGCCATCGCCACCGAGGTGTCGACGGGCTTGTAGCCGCGGGTGTCGTCGCTGAAATAGAAGAACGACCAGCCGAGCAGCACCACGACGGCGATCGCCGTCACGGTGCGAATCACGTTTTTCCGGTTCATCAATCATCGGCCGTTGCGGCCAAGTCCTTCCCTATCCACACGCAGCTGGAAAAGTCCAGGCTACCGCTATACCAACGACTGGCTGTTCCCGATGGGCAGCCGATGGGCGGCCCGGCGTGCGGCTGGCCGCACGCTCGTCGCCCAGTGTGCGGCTGGCCGCACGTTCGGCGGAGCGCCTACTCGTAATAGCGGGCCTCGATGACATTGCCGTCGGGATCGCGGAAGTAGTAGCCCTGCGGCGCCCAACCTCGGGCCCCATAGGTGCGCTTCAGCCGCGCACTGGTGTCCACGCCCTCGGCCTGCAAACGACGGTCCAGCGCGTCGTATTCAGACTTCGACATCGCCAGGCAGACGTGATTGACCGGATGGCCCGCGCTGCCCTCGACCTTCGTGAGGGATTCGGTCGCGCCGGCGCTGCCGATCGGCGAGAGGTCGATGATCGAGTCCTCGCTGACCCGCACACTGGGGAACGGGGCTTCACCGGCCTCGAACTCGGCGAACCGTACGGGCGCGAGCCCGACCACCCGCGTGTAGAAGTCCATCGATGCGCGCGCATCCTTCGTCCACAAGACGACATGGTCCAGCCGCTTCACGCCAAGTCACCTTTCGTTCAGATGTCTTGCCGCGATATCTACCACGATGTCAGGCCTTCTCAGCCCACCGGCGTTGTGATTTGGTGAAACGATGCCCTTATCAACCGAACGGTTAGTAGACACCAATGGTGTGCAGTTGCGGGTCGTCGAAGCCGGGGACCGCGGCGCGCCGACGGTGGTCCTGGCGCATGGCTTTCCCGAACTGGCGTACTCATGGCGGCACCAGATTCCGGCCCTCGCCGAGGCGGGCTACCACGTGCTGGCGCCCGATCAGCGCGGGTACGGCGGGTCGTCGGCCCCGGATGCGATCGAGGCCTACAACATTCACGAGTTGACCGCCGACATCGTCGGGCTGCTCGATGACGTCGGCGCCGGGCGCGCCGTCTGGGTCGGTCACGACTGGGGCGCCCCGGTGGCGTGGCATGCGCCGCTGCTGCACCCCGACCGGGTCTCGGCGGTAGTGGGGTTGAGCGTCCCGCCGCTGCCGCGCTCGCACGTGGCGCCGACCAAGGCGTGGCGCAAGCTATTCGGCGAAAACTTCTTCTACATCCTGTATTTCCAGGAACCGGGCGTCGCCGACGCCGAACTCAACGCAGACCCCGCCAGGGTGATTCGACGGATGATGGGCGGCCTGCGGACATCCGGTGGCCAGGACGCCCTGGTGCGGATGGCTACCCCCGGCCCGGCAGGCTTCATCGATCGCCTTCCCGAGCCCGACGGGCTGCCGGACTGGATAAGCCAGGACGAGCTCGACCGCTACATCGAAGAGTTCTCCCGCACGGGATTCACCGGCGGGCTGAACTGGTATCGCAATTTCGACCGCAACTGGGAGACCACTCCCGAACTCGACGGCGCGAAAATCTCGGTTCCGTGTTTGTTCATCGGCGGGTCGGCCGATCCCGTGCTGTCCTTCACCCGCGCCGACCGCGCTTCGCAGGTGGTTTCCGGGCCGTACCGTCAGGTGATGCTCGACGGTGCGGGACACTGGCTGCAACAAGAGCGACCCGACGAGGTCAATGCGGCACTGCTGGACTTCCTCAACGGATTGGAGCTGCGATGACCGCCCCCCTGCGCTTCGGCGTCTTTATCACACCGTTTCATCCGATCGGCCAATCCCCAACGGTGGCATTGGAATACGACATGGAGCGTGTCGTCGCGCTCGACCGCCTGGGCTTCGACGAAGCGTGGTTCGGCGAGCACCACTCCGGCGGTTACGAGCTGATCGCGTGTCCGGAGGTGTTCATCGCGGCCGCCGCGGAGCGGACCAAGCACATCCGGCTGGGCACCGGTGTGGTCTCGCTGCCGTACCACCATCCGCTCATGGTGGCTGATCGCTGGGTGCTGCTGGACCACCTGACTCGCGGCCGGGTCATGTTCGGTACCGGTCCGGGCGCGCTGCCGTCGGACGCCTACATGATGGGGATCGACCCGATCGAGCAGCGCCGGATGATGCAGGAATCACTCGAGGCGATCCTCGCCCTGTTTCGCGCCGCGCCCGACGAGCGAATCGACCGCCACTCCGACTGGTTCACGCTGCGCGACGCCCAGCTGCATATCCGCCCCTACACCTGGCCGTATCCGGAAATCGCCACGGCCGCAATGATTTCGCCGTCCGGGCCGCGGCTGGCGGGCGCCCTGGGCACGTCGCTGCTGTCACTGTCGATGTCGGTGCCCGGCGGCTACGCCGCCCTGGAAAACACCTGGGAGGTGGTGCGCGAACAGGCCGACAAAGTCGGCCGCGACGAGCCTGATCGAGCCGATTGGCGAGTGCTGAGCATCATGCACATCGCGGACAGCCGCGACCAGGCGATCGACGACTGCACCTACGGGCTGCAGGACTTCGCCAACTACTTCGGCGCCGCCGGGTTCGTTCCGCTGGCCAACACCGTCGACGGCGCGCAGACACCACACGAATTTGTCGAAGACTATGCGGCCAAAGGCAATTGCTGCATCGGCACGCCCGACGACGCGATCGCGCACATCGAAGATCTGCTCGAACGCTCGGGCGGCTTCGGGACGCTGCTCATGCTCGGCCATGACTGGGCATCACCCGAAGCGACGTACCACTGTTATGACCTGATGGCCCGCAAGGTGATTCCCCATTTCAAGGGACAGCTACAGGCCTCGCGGTCGTCTCACGACTGGGCGAAGGGACACCGCGACCAGTTGATTGGCCGCGCCGGTGAGGCCGTGGTGAAGGCCATCACCGAGCATGTCGACGAGCACAAGTTGGAAAGCGAGAAGAGCTGATGCGCGCCTCGGTATTGCGGGACGGCCGGATGGTCTACCGCGACGACGTCCCCGACCCGATTCCCGAATCCGGCCAGGTACTGGTCGCGGTCCAATCGTGCGGAATCTGCGGTTCTGACCTACATTTCGCGGCGCACGGGTCCGAGGTGATGGCGCTGACCGACCGGATGGGCGGCGACGCCGCGGGCGGGATGAGCCTCGACCTGAGTCGCGATATCTTCATGGGTCACGAGTTCAGCGCCGAGGTACTCGAAGCCGGACCGGACACCGAAACGCATCCCCCGGGAACGCTGGTCACCTCGCTTCCCGTGTTGCTGTCCAGCAAGGGCGTCGAGCCCATCGTGTACAGCAACACGACGGTCGGCGGCTACGCCGAACGGATGCTGCTATCGGCGCCGCTGCTGATGCCGATTCCCAACGGCCTCGATTTCAAGCACGCCGCGCTGACCGAACCCATGGCGGTGGGCCTGCACGCGGTCAACAAGTCGAACATCGCGCCAGGGGAGACCGCCCTGGTGCTCGGTTGCGGTCCGATCGGCATCGCGATCATCGCGTCACTTCGCGCCCGTGGCGTGGAAACCATTGCGGCATCGGACTTTTCACCGAAACGCCGGGAGCTGGCCACCGCGATGGGCGCGCATCGGACGCTGGACCCGGCCCAGGGCTCGCCCTTCGACAGCGTCAAACCCGCGGTGGTGTTCGAGGCGGTCGGGGTGCCCGGAATCATCGACGACGTGCTGTTGCGGGCGCGTCCAGGCACCCGGTTGGTCGTCGCCGGGGTGTGTATGCAGCCCGACACCGTGCATCCCTTCTTCGCGATCGCCAAAGAGATCAACGTGCAGTTCGTCCTCGCCTACAGCCCGGATGAATTCGCCGATTCGCTGCGCGCGCTCGCCGAGGGCGACATCGACGTCACCCCGCTGATCACCGGCGAGGTAGGCCTGGACGGGGTCGGCGCGGCCTTCGATGACCTCGCCGACCCCGAGCGGCACTGCAAGATTCTCGTGACTCCCTAGGCCCAGCTGGATCCCACCGCGCTGTCGGTGTTGGCCATGTTGCTGCCCGCGGACTGGACCTTTTGCCCGTGGGCGTTGGCCTGCTCGTAGATCACCTGGAAGTTGCGGCCCAAGTCGGTGATGAACTGCTGGCAGGCCATCGAGCCGGCGCCGCCCCAAAAGTCGCCGGCGGCAAGCACATCGCGAACGATGGCCTGGTGCTCGGCTTCCAGCGATGCGGCCTGCGCCCGGATGAGGGCACCGTGGGCGTCGACGTCGCCGAATTGATAGTTGATCGTCATCTTAAAAGCCTCCTGTTGTTCGTTCGGTTGGTTAGCTGCCCAGGATCTGCTGGGAGGCCTGCTCTTGCTGCTCGTAGTTGCCGGCATCGCGAACCAGTCCGTCGCTGACTCCGTGCAGCATGTTCACGATGTTTCGGAACGCTTGATTCATCTGGCCCATCGTGTCCAGCGAGGTGGCCTCGGCGGTCCCGCTCCAGCCCGCGCCGGAGATGTTTTGCGACGACGCCCACATCTTGCGGGCCTCGTCCTCCACGGTTTGCGCGTGCACCTCGAAGCGGCCCGCCATGTCCCGCATCAGCTGCGGATCGGTCATGAATCGTGTGGTCATTGATGATCTCCTTGAAATGAGTTGTCGTGTGTGGTGAGTGGTCAGTGATAAGATGAAAGCTCTTGTCCCCCTTTCCGTTAACCGACGAGGCTCGTGCGCGGTAGGACGACTACGCGCGGCGCCTCGACGGCGCCGGATCCGCGAATCTCCATGCCCCCGACGGTGCTCGCGGGGATGCCCCGGGCCATCATCGGCGCACCCGCGGGTGCGCTGGCAGCCGGCGCGACATCCGGTGTGGCCGCGGCCGAGACCGCCTGTCCCGCTGGGTTCCATCCCGGCGGGACCGACAGGCCGCCGACCGAAGTGGCCTGGCCCAGCGCGGCCAACGGCATCAACCGTGCCGGCATCTCCGGAACGCGGGTGGGAGCCAGCGCGGGAGACAACCGTTCGGGCATCACCGGTCGAGGGCCGACCAATGGTTCCCGCGCCGCCATGCCCAGACCCAGGGCGGCGGGCTGTTCCATCCCGCTCAGCCCCGAGGTGCCGGTGCCCCCGCCCTGCCCGAGGACGCCGCTGAGCACGTCGCCGAAACTTCCGACGCCGGATTCGACGGGGCCGGCCAGTGTCGATGCGGATGTCAACGCGCCGTTGGCCGCTTGGGTGGTCATTCCCTGGACGGCGCCGGCGGCCGCCCCGGCCGGACTGGTGGTGGCCGGGGCCGGCGCCATCGGTGTGAGCATGGACGCCGCGGTCGAGGCACCTGCATAGGCGTACATCGCGGCCGCGTCCTGGGCCCACATCTCGGCGTACTGCGCCTCGGTCGCCGCGATCGCGGCGGCGTTGATGCCCATGAAATTGGTCGCGATCAGGGTCATCAGCAGGGCCCGGTTGGCGGCGATCATCGGCGGGGGCACGGTGGCCGCAAAAGCCGCCTCGTGCGCGGCCGCGGCCGCGGCCGCTTGCGTCCCGGCCTGCTCGGCCTGCGCCGCGGTGCTCTGCATCCACGCCAGGTAGGGCGCGGCGGCGGCGGCCATCGATGCGGCAGAGGGACCCTGCCACGCCGCGTCGGCCAGTTCGAGGACCACCGACCCATAGCCCGTCGCCGCCATGCGCAGCTCGGCGGCCAGACCCTCCCAGGCCGCGGCGGCCGCCAGCATAGGCGCCGATCCCGGGCCCGCATACATCAGCCCGGAGTTAATTTCCGGAGGTAACGCACCGAAATCCATTGGTATATACCTTTCTTCGATTCGTTTGTTCTCGTATGACAGCCGCGCTACTTGGCCGGCACCTTGTAAGACGGCGCCTTGTAGACGGGCGCCGCGGGCTCCTCGTACGCAGGCAACGGGTGCTTGTACACGGGCAGCGGATCCTTGTACTCGGGCACCGCGGGGTCCTTGTACACGGGAGCGGCGGGGTCCTTGTATGCGGGCAGCGCTTCCGTGTGCTCGGCGCCCGCCGCGGCCGGTTGGGCGTCGGCGGGCGTCGCGGACGCGCCCGTGGCCGGTGCGGCCGGTTGAGCGTCGGCGGGCGTCGCGGACGCGCCCGTGGCCGGTGCGGCCGGTTGAGCGTCGGCGGGCGTCGCGGACGCGCCCGT
>NZ_MBEM01000241.1:0-873 GCF_001954045.1 Mycobacterium sp. SP-6446
GCTGGCAGTGTTAGCTCGGCGTTCGTTGCTCGAATGCCCGTGTGACCGCCGAGGCTTTGACCTAAGGCGTCGGCGAAGTCCGTGCAACGAGCGAATCGGTCACCCGGATTTTTCGCCAAAGCCAGCGCAAGGACCTCGTCGAGGCCTGCCAATTCGGGTCGGATGACGCTGATTCGGGGGGGCGGGCTCGTGAGGTGTGAACTGATGATAGCTACGGGATTATCGCTAGGGAAAAGGGTTGTGCCAGTAAGAAGGTGATAAGCGGTGGCGGCTAACGCGTACTGATCGGCCCGTCCATCGATGTGGCCGCCCAACAACTGTTCGGGCGCCGCATAGGCTGCTGTACCGACCGTCATATTTGTCTGTGTGAGACCACTGATCTCGTCCCGATTGCGTGCAATACCGAAGTCGGTCAACAAGATACGTTGCCTTCCACCCGCTGGACGGGTCAGCAGGATATTGGCCGGCTTGACATCGCGGTGCAGCAAGCCTTTCTGGTGGGCATAATCCAGCGCGCTGGCGACGCCGGCGATTACGGTGCACACGTCGGCAGCTGGCATTCCGGACGGACAGCTTTCCCGGAGCACTCGACGGGTATCGAACCCGTCGACGTAGCGCATCGCGATCCACAGATCACCCTCGAATTCGCCGCGGTCATACACCTCAACGATGTGTGGATGCCACAGCGACGACGCTAAGTCGGCCTCTCGAATGAACCGCTCTCGAAAACTTGAGTCGGCGGAGACATCGGCGCGCAAAACCTTCAGCGCTTCCAGCCGGGGCAACCGCGGATGTCGAGCCAAATAGACCTCACCCATCCCGCCGCTGCCCAACAGCCGCACCACGGTGAACCCGGCGAAATCCGCCCCTTCC
>NZ_MBEM01000242.1:0-14324 GCF_001954045.1 Mycobacterium sp. SP-6446
CCAGCGCGTCTTGGGCCCACATTTCGGAGTACTCGGTCTCGGTGGCCGCGATCGCCGCGGTGTTCTGCCCGAACACGTTGGTCGCCACCAGCTGCGCGAGCAGGGTGCGGTTTTCCGCGATCACCGGCGGGGGCACATGTGCGGCGAACGCCGTCTCGTAGGCGCTTGCGGCCGCGGTCGCCTGGGAGGCAGCTTCGTGGGCCTGGACCGCGGTGCTTTGCATCCAGGCGATATAGGGGGCGGCCGCGGCCGCCATGGACAGCGACGACGGCCCTATCCAGGGTCCGCCGGTCAGACTGGCGACCACCGACGAGTAGGAGGACGCGGTGGACTGCAGTTCGGTGGCCAGGTCATCCCACGCCACCGCGGCGGCCAGCAGCGACTCGGCTCCCGGGCCGGCATACATCCGGCCCGAGTTGAACTCCGGCGGAAAGGCTCCGTAGAACATGGCTAAACCCCTTTTCAGTCCTCGAGCGCCGGGATCACGATGATGGTGGCCGCGGCGGGGTCGGCCTCGGCGACCACGCCGCCCAGCGCCTTGGCCGCCGCCCCACCGCCGGAGTACGTGGCGCTGGCGGCCAGGGCTCGTCCCGCGAGGCTCGAGAGGGCCATCTGGCTGAAGGCTCCGCCCTCGCCGGCGAGTGCGGCCTCCGGCGCGGCCGCGAGATTCGCCGGCAGCACCGAGGCGAGCGTCCGGATCGCCGGGGCGGCTTCGGTCCACCCCTGCGGCACCGACATGCTTCCCACCAGAGGCGCTTTGCCCATCGACCCCGATACCTGGCCGGCAGCCGAGCTCAGCATGGGCTTGACGGCGTTGGCGCCCCCGGTCAGCGGCGCCAACGCACCGTTGATGGCTTTCGGGCCCGACAACATGGCGGCGGCGCCCTGCCCGTTTTGACCCCATGCGTACGCCTGCCCGAACGAGAGGAACGGACCGCCGGGTATGGCGGTCAACCCTTGCAGCGAGTACGGCCCGGTCAGGGTCGACCAGATGGTGTTCCAGTCCGTCAGGCTCTGCGGGACCGGCGGCAAACCGACTCCCGTCGCGGCCGCGGTCGACGTCGCGTTGGTCGTTGCGTTACCCGTTGCCAGGCTCTGTAGCGCACTCGGTGTCGCGGTGACCAGTTGGGACAGCTGCGACGCCGTGTTCGAGCCGGACACGGTGCTGGACTGCGCGACCGCGGCCGCTTGCGTTGCTCCGCCCGTGTCATTGGTGGTGTTCGGCGGCTGGACGAACGGGGTCAGCTGCGACGCCGCCGCCGATGCACCCGCATAGGCATACATGGCGGCGGCATCCTGTGCCCACATCTCCATGTAGTGCGCCTCGGTCGCGGCGATGGCGGGGGTGTTCTGGCCCAAGAAGTTCGTGGCGATCAGCGCCGCGAGCAGCGCGCGGTTGGCCGCGATCACCGGCGGTGGCACCGTGGCCGCAAACGCGGTCTCGTAGGCGCCCGCGGCCAGTTTGGCCTGCGTGGCCGCCTGCTCGGCCTGAGCACCGGTGGCATTCATCCACGCCACATACGGGGCCGCGGCCGCCGCCATCGCGATCGAGGATGGACCCGTCCACGGCCCGACGGTCAGGCCCTCAATGGTCGACCCGTAGGACGCCGCGGTGGACTGCAACTCGGCGGCCAGCTCATCCCATGCCGCGGCGGCGGCCAGCAACGGCCCCGCCCCTGCCCCGACGTACATCCGGCCGGAGTTGACCTCCGGCGGCAGCGCCCCGAAATCCAACATCTATTACCTCCCGTCCCCTATTCGGCCGCCATGGTAGGCGTCATTAACCGTCGAGCCAGCAAACGCGTGTGGCTCTAATGGAATCCATTGATTTCGCCGCGGAGTGCATGAGTTTGATTTGCACTCGCCGGAGACAGTCGGACCCCTACCCTCCCTTAGCTGTGAATTTCACAGGATGCATCGGGCCGCTCTGCCCGTGCACCGCCTGAGCTAGGAATCATGCTGATCGAAACGTATTCACTATGCGTTCCCGATGAGTAATCAGAATGTAAAAGATTAATGTCACGTTTCCCGGGTACGGTTGTGAGAACTCTGTTTCACAGTTAACGCAGTGCAACGCTGAAAGGCCTGCTCAGCACGCATATTTGCACGTCAAACAGCAGGCCCGATGCCCGCGCAGCGAGTCTGCTATTTGGTGTCACCGATCACATTTCAGCCGCGCCGGTGATCGCGTTAACTGCGATTAACGTTAGTAATTAGTCCTTTGTTCGCAAATTTTACACCGCCCTATTGCATCATGGGCAGCGAATGATATTGGCGAAAGCCCTTTATCGCGATGGAATGCAAAGCGCATTGTAATTGCATATCGATCGCACATGCGTTGAGCGAAACATGAGCATCGATGATGAACGTATGTCCCTCGGACGTGCGCAAATTCTACGATTCGCCAGCTTATGTACCACCTGGTAGCCGCAGTCCGGCACGGTAGTCCCCACCTCGCGGCGCCGCGCCCCGGGGATCGCGGCGGTGCCGCGCATCGGCAGCGCCGAATTGATGGTTGATTGTCATGCCTCCCTCCCTGAATTTCACCAAGAGTAAACCTGGCTCACTGCCACAACGCTGATTAGCTGCTGCCGGTTGCCTGTGAGGTCGAAAGCCGCCATCGGCGGTGCTAAATGGCATAGTTCAACTCGCCCCAGGTGCCCGGGAATGCGCCCATTCAGTTGCCGAACGCTCACGTGGATGATGTGGCGCTTGTGAGATAGTGCGGGACGGCCTACTATCCCGCGGCCGGCGGGCGAGCCACAAAGGCCACACGGAAGCCATATTGAGGCACCGCGCGCCCCTCACCCCGGGCGCCCATATGTCCCCCCACCGGTACTGAGGGCGTGCTCGCCGAGACGGGCGGGGCCGGTCCCTCCCCCGTTGCGCTGACGAGCGTCGAGGCGAGCGGACTGTGCGCGGGTGCGGGCGTCGCCCAGCCTTGTGGCACTGACAGTGGGCCGACGAGACCTCCCCTGCCCATGGAGGCCGTGACCGAGTTCACCAGCGTCGCGCCGCCGGGCGGACTCTCCAGCGCGCCGGCCGCTGTTGCGCTGGCCGCGCCCTCCGCTGCGTCGGCAGCGCCGCCGGCGGCTTGATTCATCGACATGAAGTCGGAGGCAACGCCAAGGTATCTGGCCGGCATGTAGAAGCCGGACGCAAAAATGGTGTTCCAGATATTGGCGTTGGGTCCAAAGTTGTTCCAGATCGCGGAATTCAGGAGATCGTCCAGGCTTGCGGGGGCAGACGCTGTCGTAGTGGCCGGGGCGGCCAGACTCTGCAAGCTGCCGGGCACCGCGGACATCAGCTGGGAAACCGTGCTTTGCCCGGTCCCCGCCGACGTGGCCGCGGCCTGGCCCACCGCGGCCGACTGCGCCGGCAACGCGGCAGAGTCGGTGGTCTCCGTGGGCGGGTCGAACGGGGTCAGGTGGCTGGCGACAGCCGAGGCGCCCGCATAGCTATACATGGCCGCGGCGTCCTGGGCCCACATTTCGATGTACTGAGCCTCGGTGGCCGCGATCGCGGGGGTGTTCTGGCCGAAGAAGTTGGTGGCGATCAGCGCCGCGAGCAGGCTGCGGTTGGCCGCGATCACGGGCGGCGGCACCGTGGCGGCAAACGCGGCCTCGTAGGCCGCGACGGCTGCCTCGGCCTGGACGGCGGTTTCCTCCGCCTGCGCCGCGGTGGTGTTCATCCATGCCACATACGGCGCGGCCGCGGCCGCCATCGACGCCGACGCCGGGCCGTACCACGCCTGGCTGGTCAACTCCGAAAGCACGGAGTCGTAGCCTTGCGCGGTGGCCCGCAGCTCCGCGGCCAGTCCAGACCAGGCCGAAGCGGCGGCCAACAGCGGGCCGGCACCGACCCCCGAATACATACGGCCCGAGTTGATTTCGGGAGGAAGCATGGCGAAATCCACTACCGCGAACATTCGTTAGCCTCCTCCCCTTTTTGCCAAGCGGTCTCAGATGGCCCCGTGGGCGCTGGCGCGCAAAAGGGGCAATTGTGTGAAGTTCCGCCGTGAGTTATCCCGCCGAGGGCGGGCGTGCGACGAACGAGGGTTTGAAGCCGTACTGGGGGGGCATGTTGCGGCCGAAGCCCCGGCTGCCACCGAGTGGCACTCCGGGCATGCCTGCTGCCATCGCTGGGGGCGGTGCCACCATCGGTGTGGCATTGATTGCGGAAGACAGCTGGGGCGCGGCCCCCGTCCAGCTCGCAGGTACCGTCAGCCCTCCGACCTGGGGTGCCGCGCCCAGCCCCGCCGACACGGTGTTGCCCACGGCGCCGAGGCCGCCCGCCGCAGCGACCGCCTGCGCTAGGCCGAAGGCCGCCGTTCCGTCCGCCGCGGCGCCGGCCGCGCCGGCGGCCGCGTCGCCCGCGCCTTGGGTCATGAAGTTGGACGCGGTGCCAAGGTAGTTGCCCGGCATATAGAACCCGGACGAGAAGATGGTGTTCCAGATATTGGCGTTGGGTCCGAAGTTGTTCCAGATCGAGGAATTCAGCAGATCGTCCAGGCTGGCCGGGGCGGACGCCGTCGAGGCCGCTGGGGAGGCCATGCTCTGCAGAGTGCCCGGGACCGACGTCATCAGCTTTGACAGCGTGCTTTGCCCGGTGCCCGCCGAGGTGGCCGCGGCCTGGGTCACCGCTGCCGACTGAGCCGGGGTCGCGGCGGGGTTGACGATCGGTTGGGGTGGGTCAAACTCGGTCAGCCTGCTCGCCGCGGCCGACGACCCGGCATAGCCGTACATCGCGGCGGCGTCTTGGCCCCACATCTCCCCGTATTGGGCCTCGGTGGCCGCGATCGCGGGGGTGTTGAGGCCCAAGAAGTTGGTCGAGACCAGCGATGCCAGCTGGGCGCGGTTGGCCGCGATCTCTGCCGGGGGAACCGTGGCCGCGAAAGCGGTCTCGTAGGCAGCCGCGGCGGCCTCAGCCTGGGCGGCGGTCTCCTCGGCTTGCACCGCGGTGGTGTTCATCCACTCCACGTAGGGTGCGGCCGCGGACGCCATCAGGGCCGATGCCGGGCCATGCCATTCCTCGTCGGTCAGCGCCGAAAGCACCGCACCATACGACAGCGCCGTGGATCGTAATTCCGCGGCCAGGCCCTTCCACGCCGACGCAGCCGCCAGCATCGAGGCCGAACCCGCGCCCGTATACATCCGAGCCGAGTTGACCTCCGGGGAAAGCATCGCAAAATCCAGCGTCACCGTTCGCGCCCCTCTCTTACTAGTTGCGACCGCGTGGTTGGAAAGCCTGGTCCTGTTTAGGCAAGGCTAAGCTAAATAGATCTAATCACGCCACGAGTCACGCATCCCGCGCGTCGTGCCGGGCACTGCCATTGCTTGGACGCTCACTGCTGCCCCACCGGCCGGCATTTGGCGTGAATTGTGTTGCGGTCAAGGCGAATCCAACACCATTCAGGTGACCGACAGCCGTCGTCACCGCTTCCGGATGCCGAATTGCAAGCGACATCAGCCCCCTCCTCGCATGACTTGCAGGTGGATTGCTGGCGCCGTCGCGCACGCCGCGGCGAGGCCGAGCAAGACACTACACCGAAACGATAATCGTTTTCATTATGGGCCGACCAGGCAGCCCGGGTTTACCGGGCCAAGCACGATCAGGACCGAACAAGCGAGGCCGGGGTCGGTCGTAACGAAATGATCGTCGTTCTGGAAGACGGAATATCGTCGGGACTCATTTCGCTCTCACCTCCTCACGGCCAGGGCACACGGGGGTGCCGACTGCATCGCACGTCGGGGAGGAGCGCCCGAGAAACGACCCGGACGCAGCACCCCTCTCGTCAGAGCTTTGGCACCACACGGCGTATCCGGATCGAACCGGAAGCCACTTGGGCTCAACCCTTAAGCCGGGAAGAGCTGTCCTGACCCTGGGCGTCTCTCGACGTTCGAGGTCAGTGGCCTATATCCGTGTAGACGCCTCACCTAGCGAGGTGCATACGAAAGCCATGGTGGCATTTGGACCGGCACGAGTCAACTTGCTGCCGGCCGATTTGCGGTGCCGCGAGAAGGCGCGCTAGGTCGACTTCTTCTCGGCTACCGCCGCGCTCAGCCCCTCGGCCAGGTCGTCGCTGGTGAGCTCCTTGAACCGCAGCAGGTCGCGCTCGCTGAATTCGGTTGTGTCGCTAGACAGTACGGCGTCGAGGTCCTCATCGTCCAGGCGGAAGCTTCGGTGGTCGCGGGCCTTTTCCACCACATTGCGCACGAAGCCGGCGTTGCCGAGCGTATCGATGCCGCGGATCAGATCCCCGTCTTCGGAGTAGCTTTCGTCGAGGTAGAACTTCGTGTACGACGGCAGCAACGCCTGGGCCGATTCGTCGGTGATCACGTCCTCGTTTTCCCGCCCCATCAGTTGGGTCAGCGCGACAAGTTCGTCCGGGGTATAGCTGAAGAACTCGATCACGGTCGAAAAGCGCCGTCGCAGACCCTGATTCACCTCGAGCATCTTGTCCATCGCCTTGGCGTAGCCCGCACCGAAGACAACGAGCTCGTCGCGATGATTCTCCATGTACAGCAGCAGCGTATTGATGATCGCATTGCCGTAGGGGTCACCCTGGTGATAGCCGCGCTCGTGCAGGGTATGCATCTCGTCGAAGAAGACGGCCCCGCCCAAGGCGCCCTCGAGCATCTCCTCGGTGTTCTTCTCCGCGTCGGCCATGTAACGGCCCAGTAGCTTCGTGCGGCTGGTCTCCACCACGAGCGGCTTGCGCAGCACGGTGAGCCCGCACAGTTGCTTGGTGAAAGCCCGCGCCACCGACGTCTTCCCGGTTCCCGGCGGCCCGAGCAACAAGGTGTGGCGCGACGTCACCGGCACCGGCAGCCCCATCTTGGCTCGGGCCAGGTTCACCTTGGTCGTCGATTTGATGAGTTTGATTTCGCGTTTGGCTTTTTCCATGCCGAGCATCGCGTTGAGCTCGGCGTCGCCTTCGGCCAGATATTTGGCGGCTTCCTCGGCGTGGCGGGCGGCCTCCGTCTGCGCGCGGGTCGGCGCGCTGTCCGGGTCCCACGGGTCCGTGCGGGCCTCGATCGTCTCGGGGTCGGTCAATATCAGCCGATAATCGTTGTTGTCCAACGCTTCCCGGGCCGGGGTGAATTTGGGATCGCGCGAATACACCCGGCGTAACAGCTCGGCGGCCTCCTCCTCGCGTCCAAGGTGGCGCAAGCACATGCCTTGGGTATAGAGCGCGACGTTGGCCGCGCCCGGCACCCGGTCCGCCTCGATGGCCGCCTGGCCGCGCCGGACGGCCTCCTCGAACACCCCGAGCGACGCCAGGGCCGTGGTGGCCATCGCCGCACCCGCGGCTTTGAGCTCGGGGTTGCGCCAGACCTTCCCCTCGGGGAACTGCAAGAGCACGTCCGGCCACCGCCCGGTGCGGAAGTACAGCACGCCGCGCACGTAGGTGACCAGCTCTTCGTCGAATGGATGCCGGGGCTCGACGCCGTCGAGCAGTTTCGCGGCTTCCTCATAGTGTTTCGCCTCGGCGAGCGCCGCGGCGTACGCGCAGGCGAGCGACTCCCCACTGGTGACCGCCAGCCGCAGGAACAACCCGTCGGACACTTCGGGCCGGAACTGCAATTCGGTGACCCCGAGACGGCGGATCTCCCACCCGAACGTCCTGATCGATGCCCACGCGCCGGCGAGCACCTCGAGGCTCTGGTCACCGGCGAGCACCCGCGCCAGCCATGCGTCGCACATGTCGGGGTCGATGGTCGACGCCATGGTGAACATCTGCGATGCCACCTGCGGGTTGTGGCTGGGCTGCAGCCCGTTGACCGAGATGCCGGACGCCAACAGGCCGGCGACCATCGCGTTACGGGCGTCCTCGGGGGTTGATTGCGGACGACTCATTGCGCTGCTGGCAAGGCCGCAGCGTTATCCCGCACCTGAGCGACCGGCAGCACCAACTCATCGCCCTCCAGCAGGTCCCGGGTGGGCACCACCAGTAAGGGCCGAGTGGTCGGGGCGGGCAGGCTCGCGCGCACCGCTGCTAGTTGGCGGCCGGTGAGCCGGTTGAGTCCGTGCGGCAACCCCTTGGGGGTCCGCTTGTCGCTGTGGTAGCGCACCCAGGCGGAGACCAGCGGCCGGCCTCCCGACGTGGTGAGGCGGATGGTCACCACGGTCGCCTCGGTGTCGGGCTGCCACAGGTCGTCGACCGCCTCCGTGGTGATGTCCGACGGCGTCAACCAAAAACTGGTCGCAAAGCCGTTGAAATGCTTGAGGTAGCGCCAGCCGGGGCGGCTCCAGGTCGGTTCGAGGTCGGCCAGCACGGCCTTGTCGACCTCGGCGAGTTCGTCGGCCGTCAGCGGCCGGGCCGCGCAGCCGTGGCCATCGAGGTCTTGGGCGAGGCGTTCGGTGGCCGCGACCAACGTCGACGCCAGCGAATCGCGGGCCGCGACGGCGGCGACGTTGCGCTGGGGATTCATCCGCAGCACCAGCCAGGTGCGGCGCACATACGAGGCGGGCTGGTCGCCGACCACCTCCCACTCCTCGGGCCCCCAGTCGTCGAGCTTGGACAGCTCGGCGGCGTTGCCGCCGCGGCGGATCTTCACCGAGACAACGTCTATTCCGTCGAGGTGGATGTCGAATTGGTGCAGCCCCTCAGCGACCGCCTGCACCAGCAGGGTGGGGGCCGACGTCGTCGTGCGATGGTGGCGGTGGCGCCCGGGAGCGTCCTCCTCACCGCCGTCGACCGCGATCACTGAAACCAGACGGCCCGCGTACTCGCGTACCCCGACCGTGTCGCGTCCGTATTTACGCTGGTAATCGACGGCGGGCGTGCAGCCGGCGGCCAGCGCGGTGCCCGGATCGGCGGACCAATCCCACAGCCACGTGGCCAACCCCGAGGTGAGCGTGAGGCCGTGGTGGGTGACCAACGACAGCAGCGTGACGATCACCGCCAGGCCGACCCCGACCCAAAAGGCGATGCGGTGCTCCCCCTGCCACGAGTCTGGGCAGTGGCTGGCCACCAGCAAGATCACGACGTCGACCAAGAACACCGCGGTGACTCGCAGCCATGACAACGACAACCCGAATCTGCGTTGAGGATTCATTACTATCGTCGCTCCGCCCTCATTGCTGCTTCCGTCGCTTCATCATCGTTGCCACACCGAATATTGCGCCGCCGATGAGTAATGCCCCGGTCAGTCCGCCGGCGGCCACCCACACTGGCACCATATCGCGGCGCGGGGCCGGTTTAGGCACCGTCAGCGGCGCCGACAATTGCTGCGGCGGCTTTGCCGGGCCTTCGGGCACATCCCACGTCAGCGCCGCCACGGGGTCGACGACGCCGTACCCGATCTGGTTATCCACGCCGCGCGCGGGTGCCCTGGCCGTGCGGGTCAACCGGTTGATGACCTGGTAAGCGGACAGCTGGGGGAACTTGGCGCGCACGAGCGCGGCCACCCCGGACACGATCGCCGCCGAGAAGCTGGTGCCGGCCGGGACCAGCAGCGTGTTGTCCGGTCCGTCGATCGCGTTGATCAGGCCGTCGTCGCGGGGCGAGAGCCCGATGACGTCGGTTCCGGGTGCGGCGATGCCCACCCACGGTCCGGCGATGCTCGATGCGCCCTGGCCCTGACCCCCTTGGGTAAGCGGACGACCGTCCGGGTCCACCGCGCCGACCGTCAGCACGTAGTCGCTGAACCACGACGGCGTGACGACGGTGGTGACCGCGTTCCAGTTGCGGGGATCTTTGGGCTGCAACGGATCGAAGATCGGGTTTTGCTTGCAGTCTTTCTTGCTGCTGTCCCCGGCCGCGGCGACGATGACGGCGTTCTTGTCGACCGCCGCGTAGCGGACCGCCGCACCCAGCGAGCGCTGGTCGATGATGTTGCGCGCACTCATGCATGTCACGTCGGAGATGTTGATGATCTGGGCACCGAGGTTGGCGGCATGCACGATCGCCCGTGCCATCGTCTCGACGTTGTCGACCTTCGCCCGGGTCTGCGGATCCTCGTCACCGGTGTAGGCATCCTTGAGGCCGAACGCCTGGCTGGACTGGCGGATCGCAATGATGTCGACTTCGGGGGCGACCCCGCTGAACGCGTCGGGCGCCTGCCCCGCGGGTGGCGGGGGCGGCGGTGGCGGCTTCGGCGGGTCGAGCGGGCGCGGGTCGACCGGGTTGTCGACACCGACGATGCGCTTGCCACCGGAGTAGCTGGGGATGGTCACCGTGCCGGACCCGCCGCGATTGCCCGACGGGGCCTGGCCCGGTCCCGCGGCCGGGCCCCCCTGAGCCGGTGCTGGCGGTGCCGCCGGCTGCGGCGCTGCCGGGAACCCCGGTATCTGGAAGGGTCCTGGCGCGGCGGGGGGAGCTTCCGACTGCGGCGGCGGCGGAACCATCGTCACCGTCTGCGGCAGCGGCGACAACGTAACCGTCTGCGGCGGGGGCGCTTTCGGGGGCGGTTCGGTGGTCGGAATGGTGACGGGCTTGCGCGGTCCCGCGGGCGGCGGTGTTGCGCCGCTGGCGGGGGCCGCGCCGATCATCGACGCCACGATCGTTCCGTGGGCGTCGCAGTCCGACAATCCGTCGCCGCCCATGACGTAGTCGCCGCCGGGGATGAGGTGCTGGAAACGGGGGTGTGGGGTCACGCCCGTGTCGATGACGGCGACTTTGACCCCCGCACCACGGCCGAACTGCCAGGCCTCCTGCAAGTTCAGCATGTCCATGTACTTGGGCTGCAACCGAAAGTCGGTGCCCGGCAGCACGCCGACCTCGGTGCAGTACGAATTCTGCTTCATCGGCGCCGGCGGTCCGGGCGGACCGTCGGGCGGAACGGCGGCGGGGTCGACCGTCGGAGGCGAGATCGCGTACGCCGGCGGCAAGCCGGCTAACGCGCCCGACGTGAGCAGAAGGGCAGCGACGGTCGCGCGGGACGCGCGACCACGCCACACCTTGTTGCTAGCGGTACCGAATCGCCGCATAGACATTCATCAACCACAATGCCAACGGGAAGATCGGCATCAGGCAGAGGTATTCGATCCATTCCACGAACTTGCGGAACAGCGGACTGTAGATCGTGTTGGGCACAACCGCCGCGGCCGTCAGACCCGCCGCCGGCAGCAGAACCAGGATCCCCGTGCAGATCGCGACCGAGAGCGGCGAGTGCAGCACCAGCGCGTAGCGCACTACCACCGTGCCGACGATCAGCACGGACGTCGCGGCCAGGGTGATCGCCTGCCAGCGGTCGACGTAGGAACGCCCGCGCAGCATCAGGAATCCGGCGCTGAAACCGGCGAGCAGCAGCGGCAGCCACCGTTGGCCGGTGTGCGGATCGGCCAGTGCGGCCAGCGACACCACCATCAGCACGCCCAGCCCGATCAGCAGCCCGGTCAGGAACGACCGGGCCCGTTCCGCCTGCAGCAGCACGTCGCGCACCGACGCGGGCCCTTCCAACACCGGCGGGCCGCCGTCGGAACGCACCACGGTGGTCGGCAGGTCGGGTCGAGCCTCGAACACCCAGCGGCTGGTGGCCGACGGGAACACCGGCAGCCGGATGCCGGCCAGCCGACGGGACATCGCCGGGGCGGCGTGGTAGGCCAGCACGCAGGCCAGGACCACGCAGCTGAGCAGCGTCACGGCACTGCTATTCGCGACCATCCGCGCCAGGGCGGCAAGCGCCGCGACCGCGCCGACGGTGATGATCGCGGTGTAGGTGCCGAGCCGGCGGCCGGTGAAACGCAGGGCCAACATGGTCTCGATGGTCAGCACCCCGAAGCCCAACACCGCATGGGGGGAACCCACCCCGCCGGGCGGTGCGGCTGCCGCGGCGACTGCCAGGGGTGCCAGGCCACTCAACAGCATGATGTCGCCGACGCGCCGATCCGCGTCGGTTTGGGCCCGTGCCAGCAGCAGCATCGACACGCCCAGGACGACCACGGCGATCACCGCGGAGTAGATGGTGGTCAGCCACGAGTTGTGGTGGAAGCGCCACCAGCCCAGCAGGGCCGTCGCGGCGATTACGCCGGTGGCCACCATCGAGGCACCGACCTGGACGGCGATGACCGGATCGATCGCCGCGAACCTCTTGCTGAGGTTCTGCGAAACGGCAGTGGAGATGTGTTCGACGACTTGCGATCGCTTCTCGGTGTCGACGATGAACCGGATCCAGAGGCGGTCGCCGTCGTAGATGTCTTGCTCGGTGAGCGATTGCGTGGCCCGCAGCGGCGTGCCGTCGACCAGGCACAGCGCCCATTTGCCGCGGCCCTTGGCTTCCAACGGTGTCTCGCCGAGCTCGCGCAGGCGGCTGTTGACCACCTTCAGCAGCGGGTCGGTCATCACCGAGACGGGGGCATTGGCATCGAGCAGGACGCCGATCTGGACGCCCTCGCCGGCCATGATGCCGACCACGACGGCCCGGGGCTGCGAGATTCCCTCGATGTCGGGCTGTGGCGCTTCAACTACCGAAGTTATCGCAGTCATCGCTGCGCACCCCCTAGCGTGGTGTGTGAGTTAACCCGTGCATGTGGCCGCGCGGGGGCTGGTGCCGACCTGCTCACCGCGGCGCCGTGGCGCCGGAGGATGTGCAGCCCGAACAATTCGGATTTCATCTGTCTCGCCCTCGCGATATTAGTTGTTGTGGCTTTGCTGGCGAATCATCGTTAATGATTCTAGAGAAGTATGCCGTGTTTGCCTCTCGGCCGCACGTTCTGGGCAAAGCCGTTGGTAAACACTATGTTTCGCAAGCGGGTTCACACCCTGCGGTGGGTTTTCCACTCGCCGTACGGCAACGTATCCAGGACGGTTTTTATACCGACCTGGACCAATTGCGGGGTCGCTGGGCAGATGGCCAACCACGCCTCCCCCGAACCCGCGGTTCGGGCCTGTTGATAAAGCGCGATCCGGCCGCCCGAACCGTCTTTGAGCGAAAGCACCGAGGCGCTCGGGCCCTTGGCGTCGTCCCGGTATTGGCGGGCGTAGACCGCGACCTCGGCCGCCGGGTCCGACAGCGCCTGCCCCAGCGCGGCCACCGTGGCGGCGCTGATGCCCATTCGCCGGAGATCTCCGCCGGAGAACACGTTGAAGCCCGACTCCTGCCATGACTTCGTTACTTCCAGCATCTCCTCCAGCGGCACGTTGACCGCGTTGATCGCCGCGGGCTCCGCATGATGAATCGACTCGAGGCCGTCCAGGACGAGTGACGCGATCGAGGCGCTGTCCGCGACAGCGACGTCGTCGACCGTGATGTCGTTGCCCACCCGAACCGCCGATACCCAGTGCTGACCGCGCCGGGCCAGCACCACGCGGAACTCGTTGTCGGGGATATCGCGGGAGCCGGGCGCTTGGTTCTCGTCGTCGACCACGCCGTAGAGCAGCTTGCCCCGCGACAGCAGGGCGATGACCTCGAGGTCGGGTGCGGCCAGCACCCGCATCCGGGCGGCCACCTGCTCCTGCACCTCGTTCAGTTCGCCGACGACGATGCCCTGCTCGCGCATCACCGCCATGCCGGGGTGTTCGTTGAGCCAGTCGTTCGAGTCGGTGGAGACGTACGGCCGGCACCGCAGTTCCGGCGCGACATGCCGAATGTCCAGCAGCGCCTGCAGCATCCAGAAGCCGTCGACGTTGACGGTGATGTCAGTGCGCGTGGTCTGTGAGTCCATCAATACCTCGAAAGTCGACGTGCTCGGATAACCGCAGGACGCGGCAGCACACCACATAATCGGTGTGCTGCCGCGCCTGAAGTTGGGGTTAGGCCCAGCTGGACCCAACGGCGCTGTCGGTGCTGGCCATGTTGCTGCCGGCGGTCTGCACCTTCTGGCCGTGGGCGTTGGCCTGCTCGTAAATCACCTGGAAGTTACGACCCAACTGGGTGATGAACTCCTGGCAGGCCACCGAACCCGCGCCGCCCCAGAAGTCACCAGCAGCAAGCACATCGCGAACGATGGCCTGGTGCTCGGCCTCCAAAGAAGCGGCCTGCGCGCGAATCAGCGCGCCGTGGGCATCGACATCGCCGAACTGGTAATTGATTGACATAGCGGTGTTCTCCTAACGAATGAAAGGGCTAGTGGCTCAGGATCTGCTGCGAGGCCTGCTCTTGGGTCTCGTAGTTGTTCGCGTCGCGGATCAGCCCGTCACGAACCCCGTGCAGCATGTTCACGATGTTGTTGAACGCCTGATTCATCTGACCCATCGTGTCGTAGGACGTCGCCTGGGCCTGCCCACTCCAGCCGGCACCGGCGATGTTCTGCGAGGACGCCCACATCTTGCGCGCCTCATCGGCCACCGTCTGAGCGTGCATCTCAAAGCGGCCCGCCATCGCCCGCATCGCGTGCGGGTCAGTCATAAAACGTGTTGCCATCTTGGCTATCTCCTT
>NZ_MBEM01000243.1:0-708 GCF_001954045.1 Mycobacterium sp. SP-6446
GGCGCGACATACGAGGGCGGATACACCAGACTCGTCGACGACGTCGACACGACGTTGATCCCCGCCTCCAGCAGCCGCAAGTAGTCGGGCACGGCGGCGCCGTCGCGCTCGGGACCGCTCGCGGCATACACCACCGCGTCGGGCGCCAGGGCGATCAGCGCGTCGGCATCGCTGGTGGCGGCGAGGCCGATCGGCTCGCCGTTGGCGAGTTCGCCGGCGTCCCTGCCGACCTTCTCCGCGGAGTGCACCCACACGCCGACCAGATCCAGATCGGGGCGTCGGTGGATGGTGCGGATCGCGATCGACCCGATGCCGCCCGTCGCCCAGACCACTACCCGCTGGGTCGTCATCCTGTTCCTCCTGTTAAGAGAGTAGGCACTATCCTAATGAACAAATCTTAGGTTATGGTGCTGTTGATGCTCACGCTGAGGTTCGACCTGCGTGCTCCGAGTTGGGCTGGGCCGGCCGCCGACTACGTGCGCCGCGGGCGCTCATGAGTAGGGAGGTGAACCCTATGCGTACCGTCGTGTGGTCGACGGGGGGAGTCGGGTCGATCGCCATCGATGCGATCCGCCGCCGGCCAGACCTGGAACTCGTTGGGGTATGGGTGCATTCGCCCGACAAAGTCGGCAAGGACGCCGGGGAATTGGCCGGCATCGAGCCGCTGGGTATCGCGGCTACCAACGATGCCGACGCGCTGATCGCCCT
>NZ_MBEM01000244.1:0-9231 GCF_001954045.1 Mycobacterium sp. SP-6446
CCCACCTGGGCGATCGACGAGATCGTGCGCCGCTACATCGGCCAGCCCGACTTCGCCGACCTGCCGCGCAAGTACAAGACCGCCATCTCCGGTCTGCAGGACGTCGCGCACGAGATCAACGACATCGCGTTCATCGGCGTCAACCATCCCGAGCATGGCCCGGGGCTGGACCTGTGGGTCGGCGGCGGGCTGTCCACCAACCCGATGCTGGCCCAGCGGGTCGGGGCCTGGGTCCCGCTGGACGAGGTGCCCGAGGTGTGGGCGGCGGTGACGTCGATATTCCGCGACTACGGCTACCGGCGGCTGCGATCGAAGGCACGCCTGAAGTTCTTGATCAAGGACTGGGGCATCGAAAAGTTCCGCGAAGTTCTCGAAACCGAATACCTCAAGCGTCGCCTGATCGACGGCCCGGCGCCCGAGCCGGTCAAGCATCCGATCGATCACGTCGGGGTGCAGCGGCTCAAGAACGGGCTCAACGCCGTCGGGTTCGCTCCGATCGCCGGCCGGGTGTCCGGCACCATCCTCTCGACGGTGGCCGAGCTGGCCGAGCGGGCCGGGTCCGACCGGATCCGGTTCACCCCCTACCAGAAGCTGGTGGTGCTCGACGTCCCCGACGACAAGCTCGACGATTTGATCGCCGGCGTCGAGGCGCTGGGGCTGCAGTGCAAGCCCTCGCATTGGCGCCGAAACCTAATGGCGTGCACCGGGATCGAATTCTGCAAGTTGTCTTTCGCCGAAACCCGCGGCAAGGCGCAGGGTCTGGTGCCCGAGCTGGAGCGCCGTCTCGAGGACATCAACTCCCAGCTGGACGTGCCGATCACCGTCAACATCAACGGCTGCCCGAACTCGTGCGCGCGAATCCAAGTCGCCGACATCGGGCTCAAGGGCCAGATGGTCGACGACGGCCATGGCGGCTCGGTCGAGGGCTTCCAGGTTCACCTGGGCGGCAGCCTCGGCCTGGACAGCGGATTCGGCCGAAAGCTGCGTCAGCACAAGGTCACCAGCGACGAGGTGAGCGACTACATCGACCGGGTGGTGCGTAATTTCATCAAGCACCGCAACGAAGGTGAACGGTTCGCGCAGTGGGCGATTCGCGCGGAGGAGGCCGATCTGCGATGAGCGATCAATCGACCGTGCCGAGCGAGGCCGCTCTGCGTGAGCTGGCGGAGCGCGGCGCCGCGGCGCTCGAAGGCGCTAGCGCATCCGACCTCCTGCGGTGGACCGACGAGAACTTCGGCGGCATCAACGGACCCCGCGGCTGGGCCACGTGCAACTACGTGGTGGCCTCAAACATGCAGGACGCAGTGCTGGTCGACCTGGCCGCCAAGGTGCGGCCGGGCGTGCCGGTGCTGTTCCTGGACACCGGCTATCACTTCGTCGAAACCATCGGCACCCGCGACGCGATTGAATCCGTATACGACGTCCGGGTTCTCAACGTCACGCCGGAACACAGCGTCGCCGAACAGGACCAACTGCTGGGCAAAGACCTGTTCGCCCGCGATCCCGGTGAGTGCTGCCGGCTGCGTAAGGTCGCCCCGCTGGGCAAAGCGCTGCGCGGTTACTCCGCCTGGGTGACCGGACTTCGTCGCGTGGAGGCGCCGACGCGCGCCAACGCGCCGCTGATCAGCTTCGACGAGGCGTTCAAGCTGGTGAAGATCAACCCGCTGGCGGCGTGGAGCGATCAGGACATGCAGAATTACATCGACGAGCACGACGTGTTGGTCAATCCCCTTGTCTACGAAGGCTATCCGTCGATCGGCTGCGCTCCCTGCACCGCCAAACCCGTTGAGGGCGCCGACCCGCGCAGCGGCCGCTGGCAGGGACTGTCGAAGACCGAATGTGGGTTGCACGCGTCGTGACCACCCTCGTGCTCACGGCACACGGAAGTAGGGATCCGCGGTCGGCTGCCAATGCGTGCGCCGTCGCGGAGCAGGTGGCGCGCCTGCGGCCCGGCCTCGACGTGCGGCTTGCGTTCTGCGAGCTGAATTCCCCCAGCCTGGCCGACGTACTGGCCGACTGTCGCGACGCCGTCGTCACGCCCCTGCTGTTGGCGAACGCCTACCACGCCCGCGTCGACATACCGCGCCAGATCGCCCAGTCGGGTGTGGATGTTGCCCTGGCCGATGTGCTCGGCGAAGATCCACGGCTGATCTCGGTGCTGCGGCAGCGGGTTACCGACGTGGATGTCTCAAGGCACGACGACCGGGCTGGTGTGCTCGTGGCGGCGATAGGGTCGTCCGACGCCATGACCAACGCGCGGACTCGGCGGGTGGCAACCCATCTGCTGGCAGGCACGAGTTGGGCGGGCGCGACAACGGCGTTCGTGACCCGTCCGGAACCGTCGCTGGCCGAGGCCGCCGGCCGGTTACGGCGGCAGGGCGCCCGACGGATCATCATCGCGCCGTGGTTCCTGGCGCCCGGGCGGCTGCCGGACCGCGTGCGAAGTTTCGCCGACTACGCCGGCATGGAGCTGGCGGAACCGTTGGGCGCGCACCGACTGGTGGCCGAGACCGTGCTGGATCGCTTTGATGAAGCCCGCAACGCCCGCGCCGACCTGATTGCGGCCTGACTCCCGTACACTTCGGGTGTTGAACACGCCCTTGCCAATTGGAGCCGCGCTGGCTGCGCTGGTGCTGGCCCTGGCTGGGTGTAGCGGCGGAAACCACGCGGCCGCGCCCAACGCGGCGGGCCCGTGCGAGATCGTGGCCAATGGCACACCCGCGTCCAAGACCCCGTCGGCGCCCGCGGTTTCGGCGCCGTCGTCGCGGAACACCGCGAAGAATCCCGAGATCGCGAGCGGCTACCGCAGCGACATGACCGTCGTGCAGACCGCTCACTACGCGGTCGCCACGGCCAATCCATTAGCGACCCAGGCGGCCTGCCGGGTATTGCGGGACGGGGCGACGGCCGCCGACGCCTTGGTGGTAGCCCAGGCGGTGTTGGGGCTGGTCGAACCGCAGTCCTCGGGCCTCGGCGGCGGCGGATTCGTGCTGTACTACGACGCCCATACCGGCGCGGTGCAGGCCTACGACGGCCGCGAAGTCGCCCCCGCGGCGGCGGGCGAGAACTACCTGCGCTGGATCAGCGACAACGATCAGGTCGCACCCAGGCCCAACGCGCGCGCCTCGGGGCGCTCGATCGGAGTCCCGGGGATCCCGCGGATGCTCGAGCTCGTGCACAACGACCACGGGCACACGCCGTGGCGCGACCTGTTCAACTCCGCAATGGCGTTGGCCGACGGCGGTTTCGACATCAGCCCCCGGTTGGCCGCCGCCATCTCCGACTCGGCGGCGCAGCTGCGCGGCGACGCGCAGGCGCGCGGGTATTTCCTGAATCCCGACGGCGGGCCCAGGGCCGCGGGAACGCGCCTGACGAACCCGGCGTACTCAAAAACGTTGTTCGCCATAGCCTCCGGGGGCGTCGGCGCCTTCTACACCGGCGCCATCGCTCGCGACATCGTCGCGGCGGCCGCCGACACGTCGGAGAACCGCACGCCAAGTGAGATGACGAGCGAGGATTTGGCGGGCTATGTCGCCAAGAAACGCGAACCGCTGTGCACGACGTATCGCAGCCGGCAAGTCTGCGGCATGCCCGCGCCGTCGTCGGGCGGCGTCGCGGTGGCGGCCACGCTCGGAGTCCTCGAGCATCTTCCGATGGCTGACTACCCGCCCAGCCGTGTCGATCTCAACGGCGGCCGCCCGAGTGTGATGGGGGTGCATCTGATTTCCGAAGCCGAGCGGCTGGCCTACGCGGACCGCGACAAATATGTCGCCGACGCCGATTTCGTCGGACCGCCCGGCGGCTCGCTCAGTGCGCTGATCGACCCCGGTTATCTGGCCGGTCGCGCCGCGCTGATCTCAATGCAGCGCACCATGGGGATCGCCAGGCCGGGCGACTTCGGCATGCCCGCCGGTGTGGCGCCACCCGCCCCGGAGCACGGCACCAGCCATGTCAGCATCATCGATTCCTACGGCAACGCGGCCGCGTTCACCACGACCATCGAGGCGTCGTTCGGCTCCTTCCACATGGTCGACGGATTCATCCTCAACAACCAGCTCACCGATTTCGCCGCCGAGCCCCGCACGCCCGACGGAGCGCTGGTGGCCAACCGCGTCCAGCCCGGGAAACGGCCCCGCAGTTCGATGGCTCCGACGCTGGTGTTCGACCCAGCGCCGGGCGGCCGGGGCCCCCTGTATGCGGTGACGGGCTCGCCCGGCGGTTCCACGATCATTCAGTACGTCGTGAAAACCCTTGTGGCAATGCTGGATTGGGGACTCAACCCCCAGCAGGCCGTGTCCCTGGTCGATTTCGGGGCCGAGAACTCCCCATTTACCAACGTCGGCGGCGAGGACCCCGAAATCAACGCCTCGGATAACGGCGATCACGACCCACTGGTGCAGGGCCTGCGGGAACTGGGACATCAGGTCAACCTGGCCGACCAGTCCAGCGGGCTCTCGGCGATCACCCGCAGCTCGTCGAAGTGGAGCGGCGGCGCCGACCCGCGCCGCGATGGTTTGGTGATGGGCGACAACGGATAACGGCCGCCGCCGCCCGCTACGCCGTCGTCAGCGTCGTCTGGTCTTCGTCGGCGTCGCCGACGCCGACGGTGTCGCTGCCGACTATCGGGGGCACCCGGGTGGCGCGCACGTACACGGTGTCGCCGTCCCGCAGGGCCAGTGCCTCGGCGTCACCCCGGGTGATCTGGGCGGTGAACGCGCCGCCGGTGGCCGCGCTGGTCAACTCCACGCGCACCTCGAAACCCAGCGCCACCACCCGGTCGACGACGGCGCGCACGACGCCGATGGACTCGGCGGTACCGTCGCCGCCGGCGATCGCCATGTCCGGTTTGCGACCAACCCGAATGTCGTGCGGCCGGACCAACGCGCCATTCAATGCGGAAACCGCGCCCAGGAAGGACATCACGAACGCGTTCGCCGGAGAGTCGTAAACCTCAGTGGGAGAACCGACTTGCTCGATGCGGCCCTTGTTGAGCACGGCGATCCGATCGGCCACGTCCAGCGCCTCGTGCTGGTCGTGGGTGACCAGCACGGTGGTGACGTGGACTTCGTCATGCAGGCGCCGCAACCAGGCCCGTAGGTCCTCGCGGACCTTGGCGTCCAGGGCGCCGAACGGCTCGTCGAGCAACAGCACTTCCGGATCGACGGCCAGCGCGCGGGCCAGCGCCATGCGCTGTCGTTGACCACCGGACAGCTGGTTGGGATAGCGGGTCTGAAATCCGCTCAGCCCCACCACTTCCAGCAGGTTGTCGACCTTCTCCTTGACCTCGGCCTTGGGCCGCTTGCGAATCCTGAGCCCATAGGCCACGTTGTCGCGAACGGTCATGTGCTTGAACGCCGCATAGTGCTGGAATACGAATCCGATGCCGCGGCGCTGCGGCGGTACTCGCGTCACGTCACGACCGTTGATGGTGACGGTTCCGGTGTCGGGGTGATCGAGGCCGGCGATGGTGCGCAGCAGGGTCGATTTTCCTGACCCGCTGGGGCCCAGCAACGCCGTCAGCGAGCCGGCGGGTACGACGAAATCCACGTCGTCGAGCGCGACAAAATCGCCATAGCGCTTGTTTGCCTCGCGCACGACGATGGCATTTTCGCGCTGGTCGGTCTGGGCGGCTGTCATAAAGTCACCTCGTTCAAACCTCTCTGGTTGCGCGGGCCCGGCGGGCGTCGACAACCACCTGGAAGATCAGCACCACCACGGAAACGGTCATCAGCAGCGTCGACAGCGCGTAGGCGCCGTACTCGGCCCCACGGTTGTAGCGGTCCGAGACCAGCAATGTCAGCGTCTGCGACGTCCCCGGCAGGTTGGACGACACGATGATGACCGCGCCGTATTCCCCGAGCGTACGCGCGACGGTCAGCACGATGCCGTAAGTCAAGCCCCACCGGATGGACGGCAGGGTGATCCGCCAAAACGTTTGCCACCACGTCGAACCCAGTGTTGCGGCGGCTTCCTCCTGGTCGGTTCCCAACTCGTGCAACACCGGTTCGACCTCGCGCACCACGAAAGGCAGGGTGACGAAGACGCTCGCGAGCACGATGCCGGGCAGGCCGAAGATGATCTTGAATCCCAGGTCCCGTTCGACGAAGCCCAGCGCACCGGCCGATCCCCACAACAGGATCAACGCCACGCCCACGATGACGGGCGACACCGCGAACGGCAGATCGATGATCGCCTGCACCACGCCCTTGCCGCGAAACCGGTTGCGCGCGAGCACCAATGCCGTCGGGATACCGAAGACCACGTTCAGCGGCACCACGATGGCCACCACCAGCAGCGACAGGTTCAGCGCCGATATCGCCGCCGGGGTACTGATCCACTCGACGAACCGGCCGAATCCGGGCTGGAAGGTGCGCCACAGGATCACCGCGACCGGAACGATGAGCAGCACGAAGATATATGCCAGCGCGACGTACCGGATCGTGTAGCGAACCCGCGACGAAGATCTCATGCGGACAACTCCTGGCGTTTGGCCGCGCGCGCACCGACGACACGCAGCAGGAGCAGCACCAGAAACGAGAGCGCCAGCAGCACAATGGATATCGCCGCCGCGCCGGTGCGGTCGTCGTTCTCGATCAAGGTGCGGATCCACTGCGACGACACTTCGGTCTTCCCCGGAACGGCACCACCGATCAGCACGACCGAACCGAATTCGCCGATCGCACGCGAGAACGCCAGCCCCGCACCGGATAACAACGCGGGGGTCAGCGACGGCAACACCACCGAAGTGAAAACTTTTGGCCCCGAGGCGCCCAGCGATGCCGCCGCCTCCTCAGTCTCGCGATCGATTTCCAGCAGCACCGGCTGAACCGCACGCACCACGAACGGCAGCGTGACGAAAGCCAGCGCGACGGCCACACCCCACGCGGTGTGCTGCAGATGAAGGCCCACCGGGCTGTTGTTCCCGTACAGGGCCAGCATCACCAGGCTGGCGACGATGGTCGGCAACGCGAACGGCAGATCGATGATCGCGTCGACGAGCCTCTTGCCGACGAAGTCGTCGCGCACCAGCACCCAGGCGATCAACAGACCGAAGACCAGGTTGACGGCCGTGACTCCGGCGGAAATGGTGAGCGTCACCCGGAACGACTCCACCGCGGCGTTCGACGTCACCGCCAGCCAGAACGCGCGCCAACCGCCGCCGGCGGCCTGCCACGCGATGGCGGCCAACGGCAACAACACGATCACCGAAAGCCACACCAGCGCCACACCCACCCGAAACGACGTGGTGCCCGACCCACGGGGGGACCACCCCGGTGGAGCCCATCGCCCGGCGGCGCCGTCGAGTTCCGGCCGCGTCGCCTGGGGGTCCGGTGTGATCGCCGCCGTCATCCGGTGGCCTGCATATAGATCTTGGTGATCCTGCCGGTGTTCTTGTCGAAGAGCTGCGGATCCGCCGTGCCCCAGCCGCCGAGTTCGGCGATCGTCCACAGCTTCGCCGGCGCCGGATACTGGTCGCGGAAGTCGGCGGCGACCGCCGGGTCGACCGGCCGGAACCCCGCCTGCGCCCACAACTTCTGCGCCGCCGCGGTGTACTGGAAGTTCTTGAATGCCCTCGCGGCATCCAGGTGCGGGCTGGTGCTCACCACCGCCACCGGATTCTCGATCTTGAACGTCTGCGGCGGGGTGACATGCTGGACCGGCTTGCCCTGTCGCTCGGTTGCGATGGCCTCGTTCTCGTAACTGATCAACACGTCACCGCTGCCCTGGACGAAGACGTCGGTGGCTTCCCGCCCCGATCCGGGACGCAGTTTGACGTGCCCGCTCACCAATTGCCGCACGAAATCGACTCCGGCATCCGCATTTTGGCCACCGCTGCTCTTCACGGCGTACGGGGCGAGCAGATTCCATTTGGCCGAACCCGAGCTGAGCGGACTGGGCGTGATGACCTCGACACCGGGCCGCAGCAGGTCATCCCAATCCTTGATGTTCTTGGGATTGCCCGCGCGCACCACAAGAGTCACCACCGAGCCGAACGGGATGCCCTTGGTGGCGTCGGTATTCCAGTCTTTGGAAACCTTGCCGGCCTTGACCAAACGACTGATGTCCGGTTCGACCGAGAAGTTCACGACGTCGGCCGGCTTACCGTCGACGACACCGCGCGACTGATCGCCCGAGGCGCCATATGAGGTGATCACCTGCACGCCCTTGCCCTCCTCGGAGGCGTTGAACGCGGGAATCACCTTGCTCCAGCCGGGTTCTGGGGCGGAGTAGGCGACCAGAGTAAGGCTCGTGTGGGCATTCGCCGGGCCGCCGCTACCGACCACGTCGCTAGGGCCGCCCTGACACGCCGCGACGACAGCGGCAACCAGCGCGAGCACCCCGGCATAGCGAACCCGCCGCCGGCGCAGCGCGCCTGCGATGTCGTCGAACATTGATGGCCTTCCAGTGCGGGACTATTGATATCGATCCGTAACTGCGGAAAGGCGCCGAGAATTTCAGTAGGAGCTACGAACTCAGACCAGACCGCGCACGGGTTTGGGAGTCAGCGACAACAGTGCACGAATACATAGCAGTCCAAAACACCGGTCGCTACGTGCATGGCGCGAAGCCTAACAGGAATTCGCGGGGCCGCCACCGGACACCGCATCGGCACCCGGCGTCAGTGCGTCAGCAGCCACGCGACGACCACCAGTACCACGAGCGTGACGAGAATCAACGTCACGTGCGAGCGGGGCATGCGGGCTAACCGGCCGCCCCGTCAGCGTGGCGGGCGCGACGCATCAACCCGATGCCCCTGCCGAGGAGGCCGTCCAGCAAAGTCGCCGTGACGTAGGCCACGACCAGCACGACGGGCATCACCACCATGGCCTGTAACACGAAGGCCAGACCAGAAAGCCACAGCTCGTTGCCGTCCCACCAATTCAGGAACGCGTTCACCGGGCTCACACTATTCGCCCCGGCAGCGGAAACCAATGTGCCAAGGTCGGCGGGTGCCTGCCGCGTCGTCCGAGTCCGGGGCACGATTGATCGTCGGCGGCGGACCGGCTGGCATGATCGTTGGCCCGCTGCCGGCTCGCGCCGGCGTAAAAGTCACCGTGATGGAAAAGCGCGCCAGTGCCGGCGCCGCCGCATTCGCGACAGCGCCGGCACTGCCCTGTCCAGGGATTACCTGCCGGCGCCGGGACCGGCGTTGATGCCGCCACCCGTGTGGCCGCCCGCGCCACCCTGAATCGGACCCAGGTCAACGCCGCCACGGGTGCCGGTGCCGGC
>NZ_MBEM01000245.1:0-873 GCF_001954045.1 Mycobacterium sp. SP-6446
GCTGGCAGTGTTAGCTCGGCGTTCGTTGCTCGAATGCCCGTGTGACCGCCGAGGCTTTGACCTAAGGCGTCGGCGAAGTCCGTGCAACGAGCGAATCGGTCACCCGGATTTTTCGCCAAAGCCAGCGCAAGGACCTCGTCGAGGCCTGCCAATTCGGGTCGGATGACGCTGATTCGGGGGGGCGGGCTCGTGAGGTGTGAACTGATGATAGCTACGGGATTATCGCTAGGGAAAAGGGTTGTGCCAGTAAGAAGGTGATAAGCGGTGGCGGCTAACGCGTACTGATCGGCCCGTCCATCGATGTGGCCGCCCAACAACTGTTCGGGCGCCGCATAGGCTGCTGTACCGACCGTCATATTTGTCTGTGTGAGACCACTGATCTCGTCCCGATTGCGTGCAATACCGAAGTCGGTCAACAAGATACGTTGCCTTCCACCCGCTGGACGGGTCAGCAGGATATTGGCCGGCTTGACATCGCGGTGCAGCAAGCCTTTCTGGTGGGCATAATCCAGCGCGCTGGCGACGCCGGCGATTACGGTGCACACGTCGGCAGCTGGCATTCCGGACGGACAGCTTTCCCGGAGCACTCGACGGGTATCGAACCCGTCGACGTAGCGCATCGCGATCCACAGATCACCCTCGAATTCGCCGCGGTCATGGACGGAAACAAGGTGCGGATGCCACAGCGACGACGCTAAGTCGGCCTCTCGAATGAACCGCTCTCGAAAACTTGAGTCGGCGGAGACATCGGCGCGCAAAACCTTCAGCGCTTCCAGCCGGGGCAACCGCGGATGTCGAGCCAAATAGACCTCACCCATCCCGCCGCTGCCCAACAGCCGCACCACGGTGAACCCGGCGAAATCCGCCCCTTCC
>NZ_MBEM01000246.1:0-10170 GCF_001954045.1 Mycobacterium sp. SP-6446
AACCCTGCCGCGGCACCGGAACTGCGGTGGCTGCGGCGTCTCTTGCCATGCGCCATAGATCCTCCGCGGATAGTCCACCATGATTCGCCGCCAAACGCACCCTCATTGCAGGTGCGCGCCGTGTCGAACCGGTGAACAGCGGGCGTGACTTGGCCGTCGTTCGATGCCCGCCGCGCGTTGCCGGGCCGGCGATGCACCACAATGGGGATCGATGGATCAGGTGAGCTTCTACGACGCTGTTGGCGGTGCCGAGACGTTCCATGCGATCGTGTCGCGCTTTTATGCACAGGTTCCCGAAGACGAAATATTGCGTGAGGTCTATCCGCTGGACGACCTCGAGGGCGCCGAGGAACGTCTACGCATGTTCCTCGAGCAGTACTGGGGTGGCCCGCGGACCTACTCGGACAGGCGCGGCCATCCCCGGCTGCGGATGCGGCACGTCCCGTTCCGGATCACGCCCATCGAGCGCGACGCCTGGCTGCGGTGCATGCACACCGCCGTCGCGTCCATCGACTCGCAGACGCTGGACGACGAGCACCGCCGGGAGTTGCTCGACTATCTGGAAATGGCTGCCCACTCGCTCGTCAACTCTTCGTTTTGATGTCGGCCCACGAAACTAAGCGGGGTGGAATGGACTCCAAGCCGTGGTGGTCAAGCGCGGTGTTCTACCAGGTGTATCCACGGTCGTTCGCCGACAGCGACGGTGACGGCGTCGGCGACCTGGACGGCTTGACGTCCCGGCTGGGGCACCTGGAGCGCCTCGGCGTAGACGCGATTTGGCTCAACCCGGTCACCGTCTCCCCGATGGCCGATCACGGCTACGACGTCGCCGATCCCCGGGACATCGACCCGCTGTTCGGCGGGATGGCCGCGATCGAGCGGCTGATCGCCGCGGCTCACGGGCGGGGCATGAAGATCACCATGGACGTGGTGCCCAACCACACCAGTTCGGCGCACCCGTGGTTCCAGGCGGCGCTGGCCGCGGGCCCGGCCACCGACGCGCGGGAGCGCTATTTCTTTCGTGACGGGCGGGGCGACGTCGGGGAACTGCCGCCGAACAACTGGACGTCTGTCTTCGGCGGGCCGGCGTGGACGCGGGTGGTCGAGCCGGACGGCAATCCCGGCCAATGGTATCTGCACCTGTTCGACGCCGAGCAGCCGGATCTCAATTGGGAGCACCCGGACGTCTTCGACGACTTCGAGAAGACGCTGCGGTTCTGGCTGGAACGCGGCGTCGACGGCTTCCGCATCGACGTGGCGCACGGGATGGCCAAGCCCCCCGGCCTGCCGGACTCGCCGGCCCTCGAAGCGAAGGTGTTGCACCACACCGACGACGACCCGCGCTTCAACCACCCGAGCGTGCACGAGATTCACCGCGATATCCGCAGGGTCGTCAACGACTATCCCGCGGCGGTGACCGTGGGCGAGGTGTGGGTGACCGACAACGTCCGCTGGGCGGAGTATCTGCGGCCCGACGAACTGCATCTCGGCTTCAATTTCCGGCTCACGAAGATCGACTTCGACGCGGCCGAAGTCCGTGCGGCGATCGAGAATTCACTGGCGGCGACGGCAATCGAAAACGCGCTCCCGACCTGGACGCTGTCCAACCACGATGTGGGCCGCGAGGTGACCCGCTACGGCGGCGGCGAGGTCGGCCTGCGCCGGGCGCGGGCCATGGCGATGGTGATGCTCGCCCTGCCGGGCGCCGTGTTCATCTACAACGGTGAGGAACTCGGCCTGCCCGACGTCGAACTGCCCGACGAGGTCTTGCAGGACCCGACGTGGGAACGATCGGGACACACCGAACGCGGCCGCGACAAGTGCCGGGTTCCGCTGCCGTGGTCCGGCGACGCTCCCCCGTTCGGGTTCTCGGCGAACGCCGACACCTGGTTGCCGATGCCGGCGGAGTGGGCGGCGCTGACCGTCGAGAAGCAGGAGGCGGATCCCGCCTCGACCCTGTCGTTCTTTCGGCGTGCGCTCGAATTGCACAGGGAGCGGGCGGAATTCGATGGCGGCGACATCGAGTGGCTGACCGCGCCGCGGGACGCGCTGATCTTCCGGCGCGGTGGCGCGGGTGTGGTGTGCGCGCTGAACGCCGGCCGGCGCCCAATGGCGTTGCCGCCGGGCGAAGTCATCTTGGCCAGCGCGCCGCTGGACGGCGGCAAGCTGCCGCCCGACGCCGCGGCGTGGGTGGTCTGAGGCCGCCGCTCAGCTTGATCAGCGCAGCACCAGCGCCGCGTGGGCGCGGCGCCGGTGCACCGAGCCGAACTTGGCGTCGAGGCGCAGCCACGCCGGCAGAATCCGCACCCGGATGATCTCGTCGGCGTCGATCGCATCCGGCGACTGCGGCAGGAAGCCCATTGCGGTCAAGGCGAACACGCAGCGCATCGGCAGTCCGACGCTGACGTCGGCCGCGCTGACCCGGATGACCTCCTGGTCGAGCAGCGACACCGGCGGACCGTGTGAACTGCTGTGTTCCTTGGCAAGTCGCGCGCCGCGTTGCGCCAGGTCCAGCATCACCCGGGCCGGCACGTCGTCGAGATGGGTGAAGCCCGATTCCGGAGGCAACGCGGTTCGCCAGGCCGAATCCATGGAGAAGCCGGGATCGACATATCCCGAGTCGTCCATCGCGGACAGGCCGCGGGCCAATCCGTCCGCGGCGACGGTCAGGTCCCCCGGCCGCACCCTGCCCACCACCACCCGGCTGGCCAGCACGTCGAAACCCGTCGCCACCCATGCCGTGAGCAATCCGGCGGATCGGGCGCGGAGCCGAACGACCGCGGCGTCGTCGAGCCGCGTCGCATGGTCGACGAACGCAGCCAGGTCCGCGCGGTGGGCCTCCATTCGCTCCGGGCCCAGCCACAGTCCGCGCTCGGCTACCGCATCCACCGTTGCAGATACTCCCGGTGCTGTGGGGACAGCCGCACCAGCCGCTGCTCCTCGATGTGGACCGCGGCCAGCTGCGATTCGGCGACGACGGCGGGCTTGGACTCGGGATCGGCGGCCACCGAGCGCACCTCGTAGCCGAGCGTGAAGTCGACGGCCCGCAGCCGCTTGGTCCAAATGGTCACCTGCAGAGGCGAATCGGCCAGCCGCAGCTGATCCTTGTACGTGACGCGGACGTCGGCGATCAGCAGGCCGATGGTGGCGATGTCGGCCGCGAACGGTTCCTTGAGGAACGGGACCCGCGCCTCCTCGAGGAGGGTGACCATGGTGGCGTGGTTGATGTGCTGGTACATGTCGATGTCCGACCAGCGCACCGGCACGGGCGCGACGAATCCAGCGCTCAACTCGACGATCCCCTGCCGCTGGTGCGGGTCATGCGGCGGATCTGCCGCGCGGCCACCGACAGGGTCGCGAGATCCTTTGCGCCGCTTTCCTGGATCTCGGTGAGCGTCCGGCGGGCCCGCTCCACCCGGGATGCGCTGATGTGTTCCCACTCCCCGATCTTCTCTTCACCGCTCTCGTCGGGCTCCCCGACGGCCAGCACATCGAAGCACAGCGACCGCAGCGAGGCGTAGATGTCGTCACGAATCGCCAAGCGCGCCAACGAATGCCAGCGGTCCCGTCGCGGTAGCTCGGAAACCGCGGTCAGCAGACTGTCGGTGCCCAGCCGATCCATCAGGGCGAAGTAGGTGTCCGCGACTTCGGCGCTGTCCATCTCGGTGATGTCGGCGATGTCGATGATGTCGAGCAGGCTGTAGCGATACAGCCCCGCGGCGACCCGGTAGGCCAGGTCCTTCGGCGCACCCTGCGACGCGAACTCGGCGGCTTCCTTTTCGACGATGGCCTTGTCGTCGCCGCGCAGCCACTCCGACATGCGCGGGGTCAGCGCCTTCACCTTGGCGGCGAATCGGTTGATCTCGGCGCCGACGGCCAGCGGCTGCGGACGATAGTTGAGCAGCCAGCGCCCGGCGCGGTCGATCAGCCGGCGGGTGTCCAGCGTCATCCGGTCGGACAGCGCGACCGGGAGGCTGGCCGCGCGGATGCGCCGCCAAATGTGACCCACACCGAAGATGGCATCGGTGGCCACGTAGGTGCGTATCGCATCGATCGGTCCGACGCCGACATCCTCGGTGATCCGGAAGGCGTAGCTGATGCCGGCGGTATCTACGAGATCGTTGATCAGCATGGTGGTGACGATCTCGCGGCGCAGCTGATGCGTGCGAATCTCCGGCGTGAACCGCTCCCGCAGCGGCCTCGGGAAGTATTCCGGCAACCGGGATGCGAACACGTCCTGTTCGGTCAGCTCCGTGGTCAGCATCTGCTCTTTGAGTCCCAGCTTGACGTGCGCCATCAGCGTGCAGAGTTCGGGAGAGGTGAGCCCGAGACCGGCGTCGGATCGCCGCGCAATTTCCTTCTCCGACGGCAGCGCTTCCAATTCGCGGTTCACGCCGCGCTCTTCGACCAGATACTTGATCTGCATCGCGTGCACCGGGAGCAGGCTGGGGGCGTTGGCGCGGCTGGTGCCGATCAAATCGTTTTGGTCCTCGTTGTCGGTGAGCACCAGTTGCGAAACCTCGTCGGTCATCGACTCGAGCAGTTGTTTGCGTTCGTCGGCCTTGACCTTGCCGGCGGTGACCAGCGAGTCGATCAGGATCTTGATGTTGACTTCGTGGTCGGAACAGTCCACGCCGGCGGAGTTGTCCATCGCGTCGGTGTTGATGCGGCCACCGGCGAGGTCGAATTCGACGCGGCCCAACGCCGTCACGCCGAGGTTGCCGCCTTCGCCGATGACCTTGGCGCGCACCTGGTTTGCGTTGACCCGAACCGGATCGTTGGCGCGGTCGCCGACGTCGGCGTCGGACTCGGTTTCGGCTTTGATGTAGGTGCCGATGCCGCCGTTGAACAGCAGATCCACCGGGGCTTGCAGGATCGCCTTGATCAGGTTGGGCGGGGCCATTTCGGTGACGTCACCGTCGATGCCGAGGGCGTCGCGCACCTGCGGGCTGACCGGGATGGCCTTCTGCTCGCGGCTGTACACCCCGCCGCCCTCGCTGATCAGAGACTTGTCGTAGTCGTCCCAGCTGGACCGCGGCAGGTCAAACATTCGCTGGCGTTCCCGCCACGACGCCGCGGCATCCGGGTCCGGGTCGAGGAAGACGTGCCGGTGATCGAAGGCGGCGAGCAGCCGGATGTGCTCGCTCAGCAGCATGCCGTTGCCGAACACGTCGCCGCTCATGTCCCCGATGCCGACGACGGTGAAGTCCTCGGTCTGGGTGTCGACGCCCATCTCCCGGAAGTGTCGTTTGACCGCCTCCCACGCGCCCTTGGCCGTGATGCCCATGGCCTTGTGGTCGTAGCCCACCGATCCCCCGGACGCGAACGCGTCACCCAGCCAGAAGCCGTAGGACTTGGCGACGTCGTTGGCGATGTCGGAGAAGGTGGCGGTGCCCTTGTCGGCGGCCACCACGAGGTAGGCATCGTCGCCGTCGCGCCGAATGACTTCCGGTGGCGCGCTGACCTTTCCGGTGGCGTGGTCGACGTTGTCGGTGACGTCGAGCAGCCCGGAGATGAAGAGCTGGTAGCACGTCACGCCCTCGGCGCGCAGGGCCTCCCGGTCGCCGGCGGCATCCCCGGTGGGCAGCGGCGGGCGCTTGAGGACGAACCCGCCTTTGGCCCCGACCGGCACGATGACGGCGTTCTTCACCGCCTGCGCCTTGACCAGGCCCAGGATTTCGGTGCGGAAGTCATCCCGGCGATCCGACCAGCGCAGGCCGCCGCGGGCCACAGGGCCAAACCTCAGGTGCACGCCCTCCACCCGCGGCGAGTACACGAAGATCTCGTACTTGGGGCGCGGCAGCGGCAGCTCTTCGATCAGCTGGGCGTCGAGCTTGAGCGCCAAGACGTTTCGGGCCCGGGCCGAACCCTCCCGGGTCACAAAGTAATTGGTTCGCAGCGTTGCCTGCACCAGCGAGGCGAACGCGCGCAGAATACGGTCGGTGTCCAGGCCCACCACCGCGTCGATGTCCGCGGCGACCGAGGCGGCCGCGGCTTGCGCGTCGCGGCTGGTCGGCGATCCCGATGCGCGGGGATCGAAGAGCGCCTCGAACAACTGCAGCAGCGATCGCGCGGTGGAGGGGTGGTCGTTGAGCACGGTCTCGATGTGGGACTGGCTGTAGGGAAAGTTCGCCTGCCGTAGGTATTTCGCGTAGGCGCGGATCAGCACGACCTGCTGCCACGTCAGCCGCGCGCGCATGACCAACTCGTTGAACCGATCGATCTCGACGCGGCCCTGCCAGATCGCCGTGACCGCGTCGGCGAATCGCTCTGCGGTGGAATCCCTTTCGGCCGCCGTCTTGGCAAACGGGATCGTCGGGTGCGGTTGGATCTTGAACTGGTAGATCCATACCGGCAGCCCGTCCGGGCGGGTTACGGTGAACGGTCGCTCCTCGAGGACGACGACGCCCATGCTTTGCAGCATCGGCAGCAGCTGGCTCAATGAGGCGGTGTGTCCGCCGAGGAACCAGGTCAGTTGGGCGACACCGTCTTCGCCGCGGTCGGAGAACACCAGCTTGACCGAGTCCTCAGTCAGCTCGTTGATGATGGCGATGTGCTGGATGGCGTCGTCGGGGGGGACGGCCTGTTTGTAGGCCTCGGAGAAGGCGGCCGCGTAATGCTCGGCGTCGGCGTGCGCGGTGGTGCCCGCCGCGCTGGCCGCGATCAGGCGGTCACCCCAGGTCCGCGCCGCCTCGCTCAGCAGTCCCTGGATGCGGACCCGGTTGGTCTCGGAAACGTCGACCGCGGCGGCGTTTTCGGGTAGCCGCACCATGAAATGCATTAGTGCCCAGGGCGATTCGCTGACACGGGCGGTGAATTCCAGTCGTGTCCCCCCGAACTCGCGAACCAGGATGTCTTCGATCTGCAGCCGGACGGCGGTGGTGTAGCGATCGCGGGGCACGTAGACCAGGCAGGATACGAAGTACTGCAGGCGATCGGCACGCACGAACAACAGCGCGCGCCGCTGCGATCCCAGATCCACCACGGCCTTGGCCAACGCGAAGAGCCGCTCGGCGCTGAGCGTGAACAGCTCCGAGCGCGGGACGGTCTGGATGACGTCGAGCAGCAGCTGGCCGGGGTGGGCGGGATCGTTGTCGGCCATCGCCAGCGCCTCGCGGACCCGGCGGGAGATCGACGGGATCTCCAGGACGTCGGCGTTCATCGCGGCGACCGTGAACAGGCCGACGAAGCGGTGCTCGAGAACGCCGGCGTCGGTGTATTCGCGTATCGCGATGGCGTATGGGTACGCCCCGTAGCGCAGATAGCTGCCGACGACGGATTGCGCCAGGACCAGAAGATGGTCGTCGTCGGTCAATCGCGGACGGGAACCGGTGCGGGTGCGCAGGACACCGAGGCTCGGTGACCCGTCGCTGGAGACCAGGCCGTCGTGCACCCGGCAACGCTGGTAACCCAGCAGCAGGAAGTTCCCGTTGCCCAGCCAGCGCAGCAGGGCCGCGACGTCCTCGCGGTCCGGCGCCGTGTAGTGGTCGCCCTCGTTGGCTTCGACGTCGGCGGCCAGGCCACTCAGGGTGGCGATCAACGCCGTCGCGTCGCTGGCGACCTGTTGGACGTCGGCCAGGACCTTCGGCAACAGCCGGTCGACCTCGGCGAGGGCCTTGGTATCGACCGCGGGCGACAGCTGGATGTGAATCCACGCCTCGCCGACGTATTGCGGCGCGCCGGGCGCTTTCGGTTCGACGCTGAGCAACTCCCCCTCGGGGTTGCGCCGCACGGCGAACACCGGGTTCATGATCGCCGTGTAGTCGACTCCGAGCCGATGGAGCAGGACCGTGACGGAATCCATCAGCATGCCGCCGTGATCGGTGACGACTTGCAGTGCGGGCCCGAATCCGGCGGGATCGTCCGCCGGATGGACGCAGACACAGTTGCCGCCGGCCGGGCGGCACTGGCCGAGCCGATAGTGGGCGCTCAGCATCTCGGGGGTCACCATTGCGGCGGGGATGCTCAGGTCGATGGGACCGGTTTCGGCGCCGGGCTCTTCTCGGTGCGGGCCCCGGTAGCTCTCGATGTAGGCGGTCGCGATCCAGTCGGGAATGTCCTGAGGGTTGGTGAACGTGGTCCAGGGCTTGAGTTCGTGCTTAGCTCCGGGATCGATCGCCATGCCGATTGCTCCCAACTCGCGACGGACGCCACTGCGCTCGATCGCCCCACTCCTGAACGGCGTCGTAGGGCGTCGGCAGAGCCGACACTAGTCGCGTGTGAGCTTGCGGTGGGTCACTCTGTGCGGCCGGGCGGCTTCTTCGCCGAGCCTTTCCACCTTGTTCTCCTCATACGCGCCGAAGTTGCCCTCGAACCAGAACCACTTCGCCTCGTTGTCGTCGTCGCCCTCCCACGCCAGGATGTGCGTGCACGTCCGGTCGAGGAACCAGCGATCGTGCGAGATCACCACGGCGCAACCGGGGAATTTCTCCAGCGCGTTTTCCAGCGAACCCAACGTCTCGACATCCAGGTCGTTGGTCGGCTCGTCCAGCAGAATCAGGTTGCCGCCCTGCTTGAGCGTGAGCGCGAGGTTGAGCCGGTTGCGTTCGCCGCCGGACAGCACGCCGGCGGGCTTTTGCTGGTCGGGACCCTTGAACCCGAACGCCGACACGTAGGCCCGCGACGGTACCTCGGTCTGGCCGACCTCGATGTAGTCCAGCCCATCGGAAACGACCTCCCACACCGTCTTCTTCGGATCGATGCCGGCGCGGGTCTGGTCCACATAGCTGAGCTTGACGGTCTCCCCGACCTTGACGGTGCCGCTGTCCGGCTGCTCGAGCCCGACGATGGTTTTGAACAGTGTGGTCTTGCCGACCCCGTTGGGACCGATGACGCCGACGATGCCGTTGCGCGGCAGCGTGAACGACAGATCCTTGATCAGGGTGCGGCCGTCGTAGCCCTTGTCGAGGTGCTCGACCTCGACGACCACGTTGCCCAGCCGCGGCCCGACGGGAATCTGGATCTCCTCGAAGTCGAGCTTGCGCGTCTTCTCCGCCTCGGCGGCCATCTCCTCGTAGCGCTGCAGGCGCGCCTTGCCTTTGGCCTGACGTGCTTTGGCCCCGGACCGGACCCAGGCCAGTTCCTCGGTCAATCGCTTGTGCAGCTTGGCGTCCTTGCGCCCCTGTACCGCCAGGCGCTCGGCCTTTTTCTCCAGGTAGGTCGAGTAGTTGCCCTCGTAGGGGTACGCGCGCCCGCGATCGAGTTCCAGAATCCATTCGGCGACGTTGTCCAGGAAGTAGCGGTCGTGGGTGACCGCCAGGATCGCCCCCGGATAGGCGGCCAGGTGCTGTTCGAGCCACTGCACGCTTTCGGCGTCCAGGTGGTTGGTGGGCTCGTCGAGCAGCAGCAGGTCGGGTTTGGACAGCAACAGCTTGCACAGCGCCACGCGGCGTCGCTCACCGCCGGACAGGTTCGTCACCGGTTCGTCCGGCGGCGGGCAGCGCAGCGCATCCATCGCCTGCTCCAGCTGCGAGTCGAGGTCCCACGCGTCGGCGTGGTCCAGTTCCTCTTGCAGACGGCCCATTTCCTCCATCAACTCGTCGGTGTAGTCGGTGGCCATCAACTCGGCGACCTCGTTGAACCGGTCGAGCTTGACCTTGATGTCGCCCAGGCCCTCCTCGACGTTGCCGCGGACCGTCTTGTCCTCGTTCAGCGGCGGCTCTTGCAGCAGGATGCCGACGCTGGCGTCGTTGGCCAGGAAGGCTTCGCCGTTGTTCGGCCTGTCCAGACCGGCCATGATCCGCAAGACGCTCGACTTACCGGCCCCATTGGGACCGACGACACCGATCTTGGCTCCTGGGAAGAAGCTCAAGGTGACGTCGTCCAGGATCACCTTGTCGCCGTGCGCCTTGCGGACCTTCTTCATCGTGTAGATGAACTCAGCCATGCCGCGGGTTTGCCTTTCTGGTCTTGCAGAATTACCTCGACCATCCTAGGCATCGCCTGGCGGACCCAGCCGGGCCCCCGAGCCCGCCGCTAAGCGGAGAGGGGCAGCGGGCCGGCGCCCTCGGCGTCGCCGGACGGGGTCCGCTCGGCGGCGGTGTCGTCGGCGGAGTCGGTGGCCGAGCCGTTGGCCGCCGATTCTCCGTCGACCGCCGCGGCCTGATCCGCACTGGGGCCGGTGTAGCCCGGCTTCTCGATGCGCACGATCGCCCGCGACACGTCCGGGCC
>NZ_MBEM01000247.1:0-641 GCF_001954045.1 Mycobacterium sp. SP-6446
CGGGCCCGGGAGACATAGTCGGAACCGAGGATCCGGTGCAGGTCGGCGGCCAGCGATTCACGGCTGGTGCTGGTAAAACGCCGCCCAGAACCAACTTTCAGACGTTTGACGTGAGAGGCCCATATCGCCTGATCGGGTGCCGTCCAGAGGATCAGCATGGGCACCCCGGCGCGCAGGCCCGCGGCAATGGTGCCCATGCCGCCGTGGTGCACGACCGCGCGGCAGGCCGGGAAGACCGCAGCATAATTCACCGCTTCCACCACCTTGACGTGGTCGGAATGGGGGACATTGCCGAAGTCACTCCAGCCGGAGCTGATCAGCGCCCGTTCGCCCAGTTGCGCGCAGGCCGCGCCGATCATGGCGACGGTGTCGGCGGGAGACTTGACCGGCGTGCTGCCGAAGCCGAAGAAAATCGGCGGTGTTCCCGCGGCGATCCACGACGCGACCTCCTCGTCGGCGTCCGTGGCCAACTCCATCGTCAGCGCGCCGACGAACGGTCGTTGGCCGTTGCAGTTCGCCCATTCGGCGGCCAGCCCCGGGAAGCACACCTCGTCGTAGGCCTGGATTTCCAGCGATGCGCGCTCGGCGATCCGCCGCGACCACAGGCCCGCCGCCTTTGGTAGCCCGAGTTCGCGGCGCTG
>NZ_MBEM01000248.1:0-11431 GCF_001954045.1 Mycobacterium sp. SP-6446
CCTCGACCGCCTCCTTGGCCAGCGCGCGCATCCTCGCCAGGTCTTCGGCGGTGGCCGGCTCGCGGTTGGCGCCGCGCTGGCCCATCACGTAGACCCGCAGCGGCGAGTGCGGCAGGTAGGCGGCGACGTCGATGTCGCGCTTACCCGCGTCCAGCGCGTCCAGGTATTCGGGGAAGGTCTCCCACGTCCACGGCAGGCCGTCGGTCATCACGACACCGGGAATGTCCTCGACCCCCGCCATCACGTCGACGAGCACGTCGTGGTCTTCCTGGCGGCAGGGCGCGAAGCCGACCCCGCAGTTGCCCATCACCACCGTGGTCACCCCGTGCGCCGACGACGGGGTCAGGCGTTCCGACCAGATCGACTGGCCGTCGTAGTGGGTGTGCAGGTCGACGAACCCGGGCGTGACCAGCAGCCCGGTCGCGTCGATCTCCCGCGCGGCGCCGTCCCCGTTGACCGACCCGACGGCCCCCACCTTTTGGATCACTCCATCCTTCACCGCCACGTCGCCGACGTACGGCTCACCTCCGGAGCCGTCGACGATGGTGCCGTTGCGGATGACGAGGTCGTAGGTCATCTAAATAATCTACGACCGTGTCGGGTGCTCATGCCAGGATCAGTTCCGTGATCGACCACCTGGGAATCAACTGCGCCGACTACCCGAAATCGCAGCACTTCTACGACTCCGTACTCGGCACGCTGGGCTACTCGCGGCAGCTGGACTTCGGCCGGGCCATCGGATACGGCCGCGACGGGCATCCGGCATTCTGGATCTCCGACGGTGCCGGCATGGGATCCAACCGCGAAAACCACATCGCGTTCGAGGCCGCCGACGAGCATGCGGTGCGCGCTTTCCACGAGGCCGCGGTGGGTCTGGGCGCCGAGTCGCTGCACGAGCCCCGCGAGTGGCCCGAATACCACCCCGGCTATTTCGGCGCGTTCGTGCGCGACCCGGACGGCAACAACGTCGAAGCGGTCTGGCACGGGCGCCCGTAATGTCGGTGGCATGGCCAACACCCCCAGCACCGACGCCGCCGCGCAGGAGCTGCTTCGCGACTCGTTCACCCGATTGATCGAACACGTCGACGAGCTCACCGACGGGTTGACCGACGAGCTCTCGAATTACCGGCCGACCCCTAGCGCCAACAGCATCGCCTGGCTGATCTGGCACAGCGCCCGGGTGCAGGACATCCAGCTGGCCGATGTCGCCGGGGTCGAGCAGGTGTGGACCCGCGACGGCTGGGTGGACCGGTTCGGCCTGGACCTGCCGCGCAACGACACCGGCTACGGGCACGGCCCCGACGAGGTCGCGAAGGTGCATGCGCCCGCCGACCTCCTGTCCGGCTATTACCACGAGGTGCACAAGTTCACGCTGTCCTACGTCGCGGACGTGACCGCCGCCGAGCTGTCGCGCGTGGTGGACACCAACTGGGATCCGCCGGTCACCGCCAGCGCGCGGCTGGTGAGCATCATCGATGACTGCGCCCAGCACCTCGGGCAGGCGGCCTATCTGCGCGGGATCGCGCAGTAGGTTCTAACGCGTGCGATTCGCGACGATGGTGGTCTTGTGGCTGGCCGCCACGGTCGCGCTGGCCGTGGCCATTCCGGCGGCATGGGCGCAGTGCAACGTCGTCAACGACGACGGCTACGCGGCGTTTGCAAAGAATGCCGCGGCCGATCCGGCGCTGCAGTCGGCGGCGGCCTCCGAGCTCACCACCCGGGCGATGGCGCTCATCGCCGAGCGCGGCGGTGGACGTTATCCGGTCGACGGCCAGCAGGTGCACGACGCCGCCACCGCGTTCACGTCCGGGCCCGGCTTTCCGCCGCTGTTCGCCCAGGTGAACCGGGCCGCCCACGGCTGGTTGTTCACCGGCAGCGGGTCGAGCGATTCATGGGTCATCGACCTGGCCCCGATGCTCAAAGACGATTCGCTGCAACGGGTATTGAGCAGTCACAACGTGAAAGTGCCTGCGACGCTGACCGTTCCGTTGACGGTGCCCGGCCCATTGCGGCAGGGGCAGCTGAGCCGGCTCGCTATCTGGGGCCCGTGGGTGAGTCTCGGTGCGGCGGCCCTCAGCGGATTCTGCGCGCTGCTGACGCTGGCCGTTGCCCGGTGCCGCGGCAAGGCACTGACCAGCCTCGGCGTCTCGGCGCTGCTCGTCGGCGCGGCGGGATGGGCGGGTATCGAGGCCGGTGGCGGGTATGTGAACAGGGCGCTCAATCACACCACCGGCGACATCCGCCGGATCGCCGAGGTGATGATCGACCACGCCGAGGCCGGGCTGCGTCATTGGCTGAACCTGACCTTGGTCACCGGCGCCGCGCTGGTGGTGTTGGGCGTGATCGTCGCGGTGCTGGGCGCCCTGGTGCAGAAGGCCCCGAAAACGGCCTAGCTCAGCGGCAATTCGGCCAATATCGGGGTGGTCGGCTGCGGCGACCCCGCGCCGGGTTCGACGGTGAACGCCAGGGCCGTCGACGATCCGAGGTTGGTCAGCGTCTCCTTCGTCGAGGGCGCGACGGCCGCGGCGCCCATCGTCCCGGCGGAGGTCGGGCCGTTGGTTCCGATCAGCCACATCTGATAGACGGTGCCCGGCGACGGCGGCGGCACATTGTTCATCACCAGCACGCCCGCGTTGCGGTCGCGGGAGAACATCACGGTGGCGGTCCCGTTCGCCAGCGGTCGCGAGACCGTCCGCACATCGGGGGCGGCCAGCACCTGTTCGGCGACCGTCGAGGGCGCCGGCGGCCGCATCAGCACCCCGACACCGAACGCTGCGGCGCCCACCACGACCGCCGCCGCCGCGGACGCCAAAGCGGCTGTCCGCCAACTCAATTGACGCACGCCACGAGACTTCACCGCCGCCAGTGTGGTCCTCCGCAGGTGTGCCGGGGGTTCGGTCGCGGTGGCCGCCGCCACGACCGCCATCGTCTCGCGGACGGCGCGGACCTCGTCGTTGAAGGCGGCGGCCACCGGCGCCGGCGCGGACGCCAACCGCCGGTCGAGGTCGGCCCGCTCCCCGTCCGACATGGCGTGCAGGGCATACGGCGCCGCCAGTTCGAGCAACTCGAAATCGGTCGGGTCGGTCATGACACGTCCAGGCAGTTGCGCAGGCCGCGCAGGGCGTCGCGGATGCGCGACTTGATCGTCGACAAATTGGCGGCCAACCGCTGCGACACTTCGGAGTACGTCAGGCCGCCGTAGTAGGCCATCTCGATGCACTGCCGCTGCGCCTCGGTCAGCGCGTCCAGGCATTCGGTCACCCGGCGACGTTCCTCGACGGCGATCGCGGAATCGGCGACCGGGTCGTGCGCCGCGGCGCTGACGGGTTCGACATTGGCTGCGCCGTAGCGTGATTCCCGACGGCTGCCGGCCTGCTCGGCGCGCACCCGGTCGATGGCCCGCCGGTGCGCCATGGTCATCAGCCAGGCGAGGGCGGAACCCTTCGAGGCGTCGTACTCCGACGCGGTTCGCCACACCTCGAGATAGATCTCCTGCGTGGTCTCCTCGCTGTAGCCGGCATCGCGCAGCACCCGTACCACCAGTCCGAACACCCGGCTTTTGGTCAGGTCGTAGACGGCGGCGAAGGCGTCGCGGTCCCCGCGCGCAACCCTGCGCAGCAGGGCGTCGAGGTCCCCGCTTCGCTGCGCCGCTCCGGTCATCGATCGGTAGCCTATCGCCACACCGATCGGGGCGGTCGCGGGAAGAAAAACGCGGTCCGTTGCCGGTATTCGTCGAAGCCCGGCCGGCCGGCCATCAACTTCTCGGTGAGCCGGGCTCCGGTGACGTACACCAGGAAGTAGGTCATGAGCAGTGGCGAACCGACCGTCGCGAGCGACGCCCAGCCCGTGATGGTGGTCAGCCACAATCCCCACCACACCGCCGCGTCGCCGAAGTAGTTGGGGTGGCGCGTCCAGGCCCACAGGCCGCGGTCCATCACCGCGCCGCGCTGGGCGGGATCCGATTTGAATGCCTTCAGCTGCCAGTCGCCGACCGCCTCGAAGGTGACGCCGACCAGCCACACCGCCACGCCCAGCACGGTGACGGCCGTCAGTGGTTTCGGCGTGGGACCGCTGACCGCCGACAACTGCAGCGGGAAGGAGACGAACCAGGTGATGAAGGCTTGCAGCACAAAGACTTTGCGTATCACCTGGGACAGCGTGGCCTCGCGCAGCATGGCGGCGTAGCGGGGATCCTCTCCTTTGCCCGCGGTCTTGCGCTGGATGTGCCAGCTGAGCCGCAGGCCCCAGATCGCCACCAGCGCCAGCAGCAGCCATCGCCTGCTCGCCGCGCCCTGCCCGAGGGTCGCGGCGACGCCGGCGATGGCCACGAAGCCCACGCCCCAGGCGACGTCGACGACGTTGTAGCGGCCGATCCGCCTGCCGATTGCGAACGTGACCGAGTGCACGACGGCCAGCGCCGCAATCGACGCACCGGATACTTCGAGGAGGTTGATCGGATTCATCTGCGGCCCTCGCGTGTGAACGTCCACTGGTAGACGTCAAGATAGCCCGACCGGAATCCGGCCTCGGAGTACGCCAGGTAAAGCTCCCACATGCGCGCGAAGACCTCGTCGAAACCCAAGTGCGTCAACTCATCTCGTTGCTGCATGAACCGCTCCCGCCACAGGCGCAGGGTCTCGGCGTAGTGCGGCCGCAGCGACGTCATGTCGACGGTGTGTAAACCGGTGCGCCGCTCGGTGATAGTGGAAATGGCCTGGGTGGACGGCAGCAGCCCGCCGGGGAAGATGTACTTCTGAATCCAGGTGTGGGTGTTGCGGGTGGCCAGCATCCGGCGATGCGCCATGGTGATCGCCTGGATCGCCACGCGGCCACCGGGGCGCACCAGCCGCTCGAGCGTGGCGAAATACCGCGGCCACGAGTGATATCCCACCGCCTCGATCATCTCGACCGACACCACCGCGTCGTAGCAGCCGTCGACGTCGCGGTAGTCGCACAGGTCGATCTCGACCGAGTCGGACAGCCCGGCCGCGGCGACCCGACGCCGCGCCAGGCGCTGCTGCTCGGCCGACAGTGTCACCGAACGGACCTGCGCCCCGCGGGCGGCCGCGCGGATGCACAACTCGCCCCACCCGGTGCCGACCTCGAGAACCCGGCTGCCGCAACCGACTTCGGCCATGTCGAGTAGCCGATCGATCTTGCGTCGTTGCGCGGCGGCCAGGTCGCCCGCGGCCGCGGGCAGCCGGGGGAACAGCGCGCACGAGTAGGTCATCGTCTCGTCGAGGAACGCGGCGAACAGGTCGTTGGACAGGTCATAATGCTCGGCGACGTTGCGGCGGGCCTGATCTCGGCCGGCGCCGCGCCAGCGCGGCCGAAACGCCGGGCCGATCGGCCGCAGCCACTGCAACGCGCGCGGCACCAGATCGGCCACCGAGCTGGCGAAGACCGTCAACACCCCGGTGAGGTCGTGCGACGACCATTCGCCGGCCATGTAGGACTCGCCGAACCCGATCAGCCCGTGCCGCTCGATCCGGCGCGCCAGCGCATCCGCTCGATGAACCACCAATGTCGGGGCAGTCGGGTCCGCCGCTCCGACCACCGCGCCGTCGGGATAGACCAGCCGAAGCGGTAGGCGAGCGGCCGCGCGCCGCAGCAGCCGGTCGGCGATAGCCCCGGCGAAAGGGCTCGACGGCACCGTCGCGACCGCCGGCCAGCGCTTCGAATCGATTGCCGCCGAGGGCTTTTGGATGGCCTTCAGGCTCATCGCGGTACCACCGGAAGTCGACGTAACCACAGCTTGATCCCCTGTATCCGGATGCGCGCGGCGACCACCAACGGCGCCAGCGGCGAAATGATTTGCATGATCGCGACCTGTCTGCTCGTTGCCGGACGCCGCTGTCCGCGCATGGTGGCGCTGAATTCCGGGAACGCCCGCCCGTGCTCGCGGTGCAGCGAAACGGTGATGTCGACGACGGCGCCGGGGCGGGGCGCTCGCACCAGGTAGTAGCCGTCGACTGGGTTGAACGGCGACACGTAGAACTGTTTGGCCGTGGCCACCGGAAGGTCGGCCGGGGGCAACAGGTAGGCGTGACGTTCGCCGTAGGTGTTGTGCACCTCGGCGATCACCTGACGCAGCCGGCCGTCTCGGTCATGACACCAGAAGACGCTCAGCGGGTTGAAGACATAACCGAACACGCGGGCCTGCAGCAGCGCGGTGATGCGACCCTCGGGTGCGGCCACGCCGTTCTCGGCGAAGAAAGCGCTGAGCCGTTCGCGCAGTGAGCCGCCGTTCGAAAAGTGGTCGTCGGCGCGGAATCGTGCGAACGGCCGCAGCCACCAGGGCAGCCGGGGCAGGTCGTCGACGTCGACATACCAGCTGTAGCTTCGGTATTCGAACGCGTGGCGCACTGGAACCCGCCGACAGTGGGTGATCGTGGTGCGGTAGATCGCGGGTGTCAGCACTTCGGGAAGCGCGTCGGGAAGCGCGTCGGTCAGCACGCGGCCACCTCCCGGGGCCGGGTCGCCGCCGGCCAGTCGGCGCCGAGCCGGCGGGCGGCGCGCAGCCCCGACGCGGCGCCGTCCTCGTGGAACCCCCAGCCGTGGTAGGCGCCGGCGAAGACCAATCGATCGTCGTCCAGAGTCGGCAACAAGCGTTGGGCGGCAACGGATTGCGGCGTGTACAGCGGATGGCTGTAGGTCATCTCGGCGATCACCGATTCGGGCCGCACGTGGTCATGCCCGCCCAGGGAGACCAGGTACCGGCGCCGGGCATCGAGACGCATCAGCCTGCTGATGTCGTAGCTGACCACCACGCGGTCGTTGCCGGGAGTCACCAGGTAGTTCCACGACGCCCGCGCGCGGCGGTGGCGCGGCAGCACCGAGGAGTCGGTGTGTAGCTGGGCCCGATTGGTGGAGTACGGAATCGCGCCCAACACGGCGCGCTCTCGCGGCGTCGCGCCGTCGAGCAACAGCAACGCCTGGTCGGGATGCACCGCGACGACGGCGGCGTCGAAAAGGCGTGGCGGGTTGTTGCCCGCCCGCACTACCACCCCGTCGGGCACCCGGCGCAGCGAGTGCACCGGCGTCGACGTCGATACCTCGTCAAGCCGGGCGGCGACGGCCCGCACGTAGGTTGCCGAGCCCCCGGTCACGGTGCGCCACGTGGGTGAGCCGAACACCGACAGCATGCCGTGGTGCGCGAGGAAGACGAACAGATAGCGGGCCGGGTACCGCAACGCGTCGTCGCCGGCGCAGGACCACACCGCCGCCACCAACGGCGTGATGAAGTAGTCGATGAAGTACGGCGAGAATCCGTGTCGGTTCAAGAAGGCGTCCAGCGTCTCGAGGCCGTCGGCATCGTCGCCCAGCAGCCGCAAGGCGGCACGGTGGAACCGGACGATCTCGGCGAGCATGCGCAGGTAGCGCGGTCGCAGCGACTGCCGGCATGCGAAGAGGCCCCGGACCCCAAGGGCGCCAGCGTATTCGAGTCCGATGTCGTCGGCCCGCACCGACATTGACATCTCCGAGTCCTGGGTGGCGATGCCGAGTTCACCGAACAATCGGCACAGTGTCGGGTAGGTCCGGTCGTTGTGCACCAAGAAGGCCGAGTCGACGGCGACGACCCGCCCGTCACCGTCGTCGACGACGTGGGTGTGCGCGTGGCCGCCGAGCCGCGCGTCGGCTTCGTACAGGGTGACGCGTTCGCGCCCGGAGAGGACGTAGGCCGCGGTGAGGCCGGCGACGCCGCTGCCGATGACCGCGACCGAGCGTGTGTAGGGCTGATCCACATCAGCTATTCGGAGCCACCGACCTGGCGGACGGGCTGCGGGGCGCTTACCGGTGTCTAGCCGAGGGTGAACGACCGCAAATCACACGATGTGCGTTATACAAATCACACGATGTGCGTTATCCTCAGCCGGTGGCGCAACTCACCTTCCAGCGCGCCCGCACCGAGGAGAACAAGCGTCAACGTGCGGCGGCCCTTGTCGAAGCCGCGCGCTCGCTGGCGGTCGAGACCGGAGTCGCCTCAGTCACTTTGACCGCCGTTGCCGGTCGGGCGGGAATCCACTACTCGGCGGTGCGGCGCTACTTCACCTCGCACAAGGAGGTGCTGCTGCACCTTGCCGCCGAAGGGTGGGCCCGCTGGTCGGGCACGGTCTGCGAGGAGCTGGGCAAGCCGGGGGCGAAATCGCCGGCGCTGGTGGCCGAGACCTTGGCCAACGCGCTCGCGGCCGACCCGCTGTTTTGTGACCTGCTGTCCAATCTGCACCTGCATCTCGAGCACGAGGTGGACATTGAGCGGGTCGTCGAGGTGAGGCGGAACATCGCCGCCGCCGCGGTCGCGCTGGCCGATGCCATCGAGGGTGCGCTGCCCGCGCTCGGCCGCTCCGGCGCCTTCGACATGTTGATCGCCGCATACTCGTTGGCCGCGGCGTTCTGGCAGATCGCCAATCCCCCGGAGCGGCTGACCGACGCCTATGCGGAGGAGCCCGACGCCCTGCCGCCCGAGTGGAACATCGACTTCGCATCCGCCCTTACCCGAGTGCTGACGGCTACCTGCATCGGCCTCGTCTCCGAGTCGTCATGAACAGCGACGCGCGGGTGCAGAAGGGCCGTCGAAGGGGGACTGAGGTGGGCAACGCGTTCAAGAGGCCGTGGGTCGTCGCTAACGTTAGGCTATTTAATGTTTCGCCCGTGAAGGACTTGAAGCGCCCATGACGACGACTGAGCCAAGGACCGAGCCGCTAATGAAGCAGGGCTCCGCCGACAGCGAGGGCAACGAGGTCGCCCCACAGCGCGCCAAGAAAAAGGGTTTGCTTGGCCGCTTCTGGCTGGTGCTCACGATCGCGGCTGTGGTCGCGGTGTCGGGATTCGTCGTTTATCGATTGCACGGCGTCTTCGGCGTTCACCGCGGTTCGTTCGGTGGTGGCACCTCGGGCGAGGTCCTCGACGAGTTCAACGCCAAGACGATCACGCTCCAGGTCTGGGGCCCACCGGGCAGCACGGCCACCATCAACTACCTCGACGAAAACTCCCACCCGCAGCAGGCCCTCAACGTGCCCTTGCCCTGGAGCAAAGTATTGAGTTCAACCAAGCCCGGCATTCCGGCAAACCTGGTGGCGCAAGGCGACGGCAGTTGGATCGCCTGCCAGTTCGTGGTGAACAAGCACGACGGGAGCGGTGACGTCATCAAGACTCCGAACCGCTCAAATCCCAACCAAACCGTGAACGCCTTCGTCTACTGCCTGGACAAGTCCGCATGAGCGAGCCAGCCGAGGCTCCGCCGCGCGTCGACCAGCCGCTGATCCCGCCGTTCCTGCCGCGGATGATCCACCGGCTGGCCCTGCCGATCGTCCTGGTGTGGTTGGGCATCGTTTTCATCACCAACACCGTGGCCCCGCAGCTGGAGGTCGTCGCCAAAACCCACTCGGTGTCGATGAGTCCGACGGACGCGGCGTCCTTTCAGTCGATGATGAAGGTCGGATCGACGTTCAAGGAGTTCAACTCCGACAACTCGGCCATGATCTTGCTGGAGGGTGACAAGCCACTCGGGGCCGAAGCGCACCGCTACTACGACGAGATCGTCAGGCGCGTCGAGCAAGACAAGAAGCACGTTCAGCACGTCCAGGATTTCTGGAGCGATCCGCTGACGGCGGCGGGTTCCCAGAGCCACGATCAAAAGGCCGCGTACGTCCAGGTCTACCTGGCCGGCAACATGGGCAGCGGGGAGGCGACCGAGTCTGCCTTAGCCGTCCGCAAGATCGTGGACTCGGTGCCCGCGCCGCCGGGCATCAAGGCCTACGTCACCGGGGCGGGTCCGCTGTTCGCCGATCAGTCCCACGCGGGTGAGAAGGGCGTCGCGAAGGTCACGCTCGTCACCTTCGCAGTGATTGTGGTGATGCTGCTGTTCGTCTACCGCTCGGTCGTCACCATGCTGATCATGCTGGCGATGGTGTTCATCGAGCTGGCGGCGGCCCGCGGTGTCGTCGCGACGCTCGGTAACTACGGCGTCATGGGGCTGTCCACCTTCGCCAACAACATGCTGGTGCTGATGGCGATCGCCGCCGGGACGGATTACGCGATCTTCGTGGTGGGGCGCTATCACGAAGCGCGCGGTTTGGGCGAGTCGCGCGAACAAGCGTTCTACACCATGTTCCACAGCACCGCGCACGTCGTGCTCGGGTCGGGATTGACCATCGCCGGCGCGATGTACTGCCTGAGCTTCTGCCGGCTGCCGTACTTCCAGTCGCTGGGGGTGCCGTGTGCAGTCGGCATGCTGGTCGCGGTGCTCGCGGCTTTGACGCTGGCTCCGGCGATGCTGACGGTGGCGTCATTCTTCAAGCTCCTGGATCCGAAGCGAAAGCTGCAGACTCGGGGCTGGCGCCGTATCGGCACGGCGGTCGTCCGCTGGCCCGCACCGGTTCTCGCGGTGACCATCGGGATCGCATTGGTTGGTCTGCTCGCCCTGCCCGGTTACAAGACGGACTACGACAACCGCCACTTCCTGCCGGCGGACACCCCGGCCAATGTCGGTTATGCCGCCGCGGATCGGCACTTCGACCAGGCTCGGCTCAATCCTGAGCTGTTGATGATCGAGACCGATCACGACTTGCGTAACCCGGCCGACTTCATCGTCCTGGACAAGGTCGCCAAGGCGGTCTTCCACATCCCCGGTATCGGCCGGGTGCAGACGATCACCCGGCCGTTGGGCACGCCGCTCGACCACAGCACCCTCGGTTTTCAGATGGGCGCACAAGCCGCAGGGCGGCTCCAGACTCAGCACTATCAGGAAGAGCAGGCGGCAAACCTGCTCAAGCAGGCGGACGAGCTGCGCAGGACGATGGCAACGCTGCGTGAGCAGATGCAGGTCACCCAGGATCTGAGCAACACCACACACGAAACCACCAGGCTCACCAAAGAAACGGTGAAGATCACCGAGGCGTTGCGCGACGACATCGCCAACTTCGACGACTTCTTCCGGCCGATCCGCAGCTTCTTCTACTGGGAGAAGCATTGCTACGACATCCCGGCCTGCTGGGCACTCCGGTCGGTCTTCAACGCGCTCGACGGCATTGACCAGGTGGCTGAGAACATCGTGGAGCTCAGCGCGAATCTGGACAAGCTGGATCAGATTCAGCCGAAGCTGGTGGCGCTGATCCCGCCGCAGATCGAGAGTCAGCAGCGCAACCTCGACACCGTCATGTCGAACTATGCGATCACAAACGGTCTCAACGACCAGGCGAAGGCGCAGGCCGACAACGCCACCGCGCAAGGCGATGCCTTCGACAAAGCGAAGAACGACGACACGTTCTACCTTCCGCCGGAGGCGTTCAACAGCCCGGATTTCGCGCGGGGCCTCAAACAGTTCATCTCGCCGGATGGGCGCGCCGTCCGGCTGATCATCTCCCATGAAGGTGACCCGGCGAGTCCCGAAGGCATCCGCCACATCGAACCGATCAAGCAGGCCGTGCAC
>NZ_MBEM01000249.1:0-13527 GCF_001954045.1 Mycobacterium sp. SP-6446
CCGTCAGCGCGTAGCGAGATCCGGTGTCGATGACCTCGAGGATGCGCTCGTACTGCTCATCGGGATACACGTGCACCGACAACAGCGGGCCGAAGTACTCGTTCGCGAACGATTCGTCGGTCGGATCGTCGGACAGCAGCACGGTCGGGCGCACGAAATACCCGATGCTGTCGTCGTATTCGCCGCCCACGGCGATGGTGATGGCCGGCGCGCCCTTGGCTCGCTCGATGGCGTCGACGTTCTTGAGGAAGGCGCGCCGGTCGATGAGCGCGCCGCCGTAGTTGGTCAGGTCGGTGATGTCGCCGTAGCGCAGCGCGGCCGTCTCGCCCAGGAAGTCGTCGCCCATCCGCTGCCACACGGAATGGGGAATGAAGGCGCGCGACGCGGCCGAGCATTTCTGGCCCTGATAGTCGAAGGATCCGCGAATCAAGGCCGTGCGCAACACATCCGGCCGCGCCGAGGCGTGTGCGACCACGAAGTCCTTGCCGCCGGTCTCGCCGACCAAGCGCGGATAGCTGTGGTAGTGACCGATATGGGTGCCGACCTGGTACCACAGCCGCTGGAAGGTGGCGGTCGATCCGGTGAAGTGGATGCCCGCCAGCCGCCGATCCGCCAGTGCCACATCGGAAACCGCGAAGCCGTCGCCGGCGACCATGTTGATCACCCCTGGCGGCAACCCGGCGGCCTCGAGCAGTTGCATGAGCAGGTACGCCGACAGGGTCTGGGTGATCGACGGCTTCCACACCACGGTGTTGCCCATCAGCGCCGGCGCCGTCGGGAGGTTGCCCGCGATCGAGGTGAAGTTGAACGGTGTGATCGCGTAGACGAAGCCGTCGAGCGGGCGGTAGTCGCTGCGGTTCCACTCCCCCGGTCCGCTCACCGGCTGCTGGGCCAGGATCTGGCGGGCGAACGCCACGTTGAAGCGCCAGAAGTCGATCAGCTCGCAGGGCGCGTCGATCTCGGCCTGATAGACCGACTTGGACTGGCCGAGCATCGTCGCGGCGGCGATTTTCTCCCGCCACGGCCCCGCCAGCAGGTCCGCGGCGCGCAGGAATATCGCGGCACGCTCGTCGAACGGCATTGCCGCCCAACCGGATTTCGCCGCGGTCGCGGCCTCGATGGCGGCGGTCGCATCGGCGTGCACGGCGTTCGTGAGGGTGCCCAGCGTCGCGGCGTGCCGGTGCGGCTGGACGACGTCGATGCGCTCGCCGTCACCCATGCGGTGTTTGCCGCCGATGACATGCGGGAGGTCGATCGGGTGGTCGGCCAGAGCGGCCAATTCGGCACGTAGGCGAGTGCGTTCTGGCGATTGCGGGGCATAGTCGTGGACCGGCTCGTTGGCCGGCAGCGGGACCTGAGTGATCGCGTCCATGTTGCCAGGATCCTCGGCGCGGCCCGGCGTTGTGTTGGCTGATCAGACAACATCAGGCCCTCTTGATAGTAGAATCGGACAACATGCGGGTTCCTGGCGTCGGGCTGGGTCAGCTGCTGCTGGCGCTGGACGCGACCCTGGTCAGCCTGGTGGACGCGCCGCGCGGCCTGGACCTTCCGGTGGGCTCGACGGCGCTGATCGATTCCGACGATGTGCGGCTGGGCCTGGCGGCCGCGGCCGGATCGGCCGACGTGTTCTTCCTGCTGGGAGTGACCGATGACGAGGCCCTGCGCTGGGTCGACAATCAGGCGCGCGAGCGGGCGCCGGTGGCGATTTTCGTCAAGGAACCGTCGGACGCGCTGGTGACCAGGGCGGTCGAGGCCGGGTCGGCGGTGGTCGCCGTGGAGCCGCGGGCCCGGTGGGAACGGCTCTACCAGTTGGTCAATCACGTCCTGGAACACCACGGCGACCGCGGCGATGCGGTGGATGACTCGGGCACGGACCTCTTCGGCTTGGCCCAGTCACTCGCCGACCGCATCCACGGCATGGTCAGCATCGAAGACGCGCAGTCGCACGTGCTCGCCTATTCGGCCTCCAACGACGAAGCCGACGAGCTGCGCCGCCTTTCCATCCTGGGGCGCGCCGGCCCGCCCGAGCATTTGGAGTGGATCGGCCAGTGGGGCATCTTCGACGCGCTGCGATCCAGCGACGAAGTGGTGCGCGTCGCCGAGCGCCCGGAGCTGGGTCTGCGGCCGCGGCTGGCCATCGGAATCCATCAACCCGGGCCGCGCAAGCCGCCCGCGTTCGCCGGCACGATCTGGGTGCAACAAGGGTCGCAGCCGTTGGCCGACGACGCCGAGGAGATGCTGCGGGGCGCGGCGGTGCTCGCCGCCAGGATCATGTCGCGGCTGCTGGCGCGGCCGTCCACGCATGCGCGGCGGGTGCAGCAGGTTCTGGGCCTGACCGACGCCGAACCGGCCGACGTGGCCGCCGTCGCGGCCGAACTCGGTCTCGCGACGCACGGGAGCGCCGCGGTGATCGGCTGGGACACCGCGGACGCCGATGCCCGCCATGCGCGGTTGCCTGACGTCTTGGCGTTGAGCGCCAGCGCTTTTCGTCGTGACGCCCAGGTCGCGTCGAACGGCTCACGGATCTACGTGCTGCTGCCGCAGACCGCGACGACGCGGTCGGTCACCTCGTGGGTCCGCGGCACCATCGGCGCACTACGCACCGAGCTCGGTGTCGAGCTGCGGGCCGCCATCGCCGCGCCGATCGCGAGCTTGGCGGAGGCCGCCGCGGCACGCATCGAGGTAGACCGGGTGCTCGACAGCGCTGAGCGACACCCGATTTCGATCGGTCAGGTGACGTCGCTGGCCGAGGCGCGTACGACCGTTCTGCTCGACGAGATTGTCACCCTGGTCGGCGCCGACGAGCGGCTGGTCGATCCGCGGATACGCGACCTGCTCGCGCGGGATGCGGTGCTGGCCGAGACGCTGGGGGCCTACCTGGACAGTTTCGGTGACATCGGCGCCGCCGCGCAGTGGCTGCAAGTTCATCCGAACACCGTCCGCTATCGGGTGCGGCGGATCGAGAAGCTATTGTCGACGTCCCTGGCCGATCCCGATGTGCGACTACTGTTTTCGCTTGGGTTGCGGGTGCTGGAGCGCTCGGCGTGAGTCCGCCCGGGCACTAGCCAGCGGTCAATTTCACCACCCGGTTGTTGCCGTGGTCGGTGACATAGACGCTCCCGACGGAATCAACCGCGACACCGCTCGGGCCATCGAGACCAGTGAACGGGAGCACCCGGTGCAGGCCGGTCCGCGTCCCCAATTCCATTACCTGAGAGCCCTTATGCTCAAAAGACTGGGTCGCATAGAGGTTGCCGGAGGAATCGACCGCAATCGCGGCAGGGTTGAACAGGTCCGGAAAGCGCAGCGTCCGCCGGTCCGCGGAACCGGCGCCCAATACCTCCACCCGGTCCGTGAGTTGCTCGACGACGTAGACGTTGCCGGCGGGGTCGACCGCCAGCCCTCCGGGGCAGGCGAGTCCGGCGAATGGCAACACTTCCTGGGTGTGCGATCCCGCCGCCAGCTTGACCACCCGGTGCAGAAGACACTGTGAGACATAGAGGTTGCCGGCCGAATCGACGGCCATGCCCGTGGGTGACTCGGGGCCGGCGAACGGCAGCACCCGCTGGGTGTTGTGCCTCGCGGCCAATTCCACCACCCGATCGTTTTTGTCGAAGGTGTACACGCTTCCGGCCGAATCGACCGCCACCGAGAAAGGTTTGTTGAGGCCCGCATATGGGAGCACCTGCTGCGCCCCCGATTCGGGCGCTATCTTCACGACCCTGTTGTTGGCGCCGTCGGCGACATACACGTCGCCGGCCGAATCGACCGTCAGCCCTTCCGGTCCAGAGAGGCCCGTGAACGGCAGCACGGTCTGCGACTGGGTTCGCGCGGGATGCGGGTTGCCGTCCGACGGCCGCCGGGCCTGCTGGTGGTCGTACACCACGAACCCGGCGAGTGCCGCGATGATCGCGGTCAGTGCCAGCAAGCCGATACGAAGCCCGTTGCCGCCGATCCGTGGTGGAACCCGCACTTGCCGACGCAACTCAGCGGGCTGGTGTCGGGGTTGGCGCCGGGGTCGTGGTCGGGCTCGGGCTTGTCGATCCATCCGGCCACTGCACCTGGCCATTGATGATCTTGATTCCGCACGTCACGACGTCTTGGCGAAGTTTGTCCCTCTCCCGCATGAGGCGATCCTCCTCGGCCTTGAGGGCTTCCGTTTCTTTTTGGTATTTGGCGGCGGCCTCGCGCTGAACCGGATCGTTGATATCGAATTCGTGCGGTTTGAGGTTGTGCTCGTTGACTCGGCGTTCGAAATCGGTCCACCGGCGATCGAAATCGTCTACTTCCCGATGTAACTTTGCGACGTCTTCGGGATCGCACTTCGGAGTTGGGGGCGGCGTCGTGGTCGTGGTGGTCGGATCATCTTCGGGGAACGTAATATTCGCGATGCCGTTCAGGGCGTTGGTGGTTCTGCTCGCAATCTGCTGATCCATGCCGACCAGTTGCACGGCGCTTTGGCGAATACGGGCAGCAAACGCTTCTGCTTGGGCCTGCCTTTCCGCGCGTTCGGCGGAGGATCCGCCGCTCCAGCGATCAGTAACCGCGAAATCGTCACCGACCTCGAACCCGGCGTCCTCGGCGTCCTCAACCGCGTACCGCACTCGGGATCTGGCCGCGTAGAGCTCGGAGGCACCGGTGCGAGCGACGGTGGCCGCCGTGTGCAACTGCTCAACTAACCCGCTGACTTTTGCCTTGTCGCCTGCGGTCCGGCCGTGCAGCGCCTCGGCAGCATGGCCGCTCCACTCGACCGCTACGCTGTCGCGCCAGATCTGAGTGAAGACTTCATCCCACTGATTGCCGGTCGATGTCCAGGAGTCGGCCGCCTGGGTGAGATGCTCGGTGGGCCAGTCCAAAAGCTTGGACAAACTCGGAAACGATCCGCCAACGGCCGCCATCGCTACACCGGTTCTAGCGGGCCACTGTGGCGAGTCTCGCCGACGAATTGGCTTCATTGGTGACATACCGAGTGTCGGCTTCGGCGACTTTCGTCGCACCCGTCTGCACCCTCGTCCTCAGCGACGTCGCCGCGGCCGCTACCGCGACATGCCCCGCGTCGACGGCCAGCGCGCTAGGCTGACACGACAATCCCAGCGTCCGTGGCGCGCTAACGCCCAGCGTGGCGGCCTGCGTCTGCCACCGGGCGGACATGATCTGCAGGTCTGCTACACCCACCCGCAGCTCGGTCATGCGAGGAGTGTACGACTTGTCGGGGGCTTCGGGTATTCACCCGCCAACCGCGGCACGAGAGCGGCCGGCGAAGCACAAGAATTATGTTCAACGTGAACGTAATTCACCGTGTTCCATAGGTTTTCCCTACGGTTAGTCTTGCTCAATGGCGGTTAGCACGAACGGGGCACGGCGCGTCGACGAACTGCGCCTGCTGGAGGCCGAAGCGGTCCACATCATCCGCGAGGTCGTGGCTGAGCTGGAGCGCCCGGTGCTGCTGTTTTCCGCCGGCAAGGACTCGATAGTGCTGCTGCGGCTGGCGGAAAAGGCGTTTCGGCCGCTGCCGCTGCCATTTCCGGTGATGCATGTCGACACCGGCCACAACTTCGACGAGGTGATCGAATTCCGGGACCGCAGGGTCCCCGGCCACGGGCACAAGCTGATCGTCGCCTCGGTACAGGAATCCATCGACAGCGGCCGCGTGCCCGACCCGGGACCGGGGGCGTCGCGCAACCGGGCGCAGACGCGCACGCTGCTCGACGCGCTGGAAGCGGGCGGCTTCGACGCCGCCTTCGGGGGTGCGCGCCGCGACGAGGAACGGGCCCGCGCCAAGGAACGGATCCTGAGCTTCCGCGACGAGTTCGGCCAGTGGGATCCCCGCGCCCAGCGACCGGAGCCCTGGTCGCTCTACAACGGCCGCATCAAAAAGGGCGAGCAGGTGCGAGTGTTCCCGCTGAGCAACTGGACCGAACTCGACGTGTGGCGCTACATCGAGCTGGAGAATCTCGAACTCCCGTCGATCTACTACGCCCACGAACGCGAGGTGTTCGAGCGCGACGGGATTCTGCTGGCGGTCTCGCAGTACGCCGGACCGCGCCCGGGCGAAAGCTCCGCCGTGGAGTGGGTGCGCTACCGCACGGTCGGCGACCTGACGATCACGGGGGCGGTGCGCTCCACGGCCACCGACATCGGCCGGGTCATCGCCGAGATCGCCGCGGCGACGGTGTCCGAGCGCGGCGAGACGCGCGCCGACGACCGCACGTCGGCGGCCGCGATGGAAGACCGCAAGCGAGAAGGCTACTTTTGATGACGAGCACGAACGGTTCAGAAAAGCCCTTGCCTCCCAAGGGCATAACGCGCCAGCTGCTGCGCATCGCCACCGCGGGCTCCGTGGACGACGGGAAGAGCACCCTGATCGGACGGCTCCTGCACGACACCGACAGCCTGCCGCTGGACCACCTGGAAGCGGTCACCGACACCGAGGGTATCGCGGATCTGGCCGCACTCTCGGATGGTCTGCGCGCCGAACGCGAACAGGGCATCACGATCGACGTCGCCTACCGCTTCTTTGCCACCGACACCCGCAGCTACATCCTGGCCGACACCCCCGGCCACGAGCGTTATACCCGCAATATGTTCACCGGTGCCTCCAACGCGCACGTCGCCATCTTGCTCGTCGATGCACGCGCCGGGGTGTTGCGCCAGACCCGCAGGCACGCCCGCATCGCAAAGCTGTTGGGCATCAAGCACTTTGTCGCGACGGTGAACAAGATCGACCTCATCGACTTCGACCAGGGCAAGTTCACCGAGGTTTCCGACGAGCTGCGACAGTTGGCGGCACGCCTCGGCGGCGTGGACATCACCGTCATTCCAATCGCCGCCAAGCATGGGGACAACGTCGTCCACCGCTCCGAGCGCACCCCGTGGTACGGCGGCCCCACGTTGCTCGAGTACCTGGAGGGCATCGAACTGGCCGCGCCGCAGGCCGAGCCGGCACGGCTGCGCCTCCCCGTGCAGTGGGTGTCCCGACCGACCGCCGACGTGCGCCGTCGTTATACCGGGCGCCTGGCGGCGGGAACGCTGAGCGTCGGTGACCCGGTGGTGTCGCTGCCCGCCGGCACCCGCTCGACAGTCACCGGCGTGGACACCCTCGACGACGAACGCACGACTGCCGTTGCCCCGCTGTCGGTTTCGATCGAACTGGCCGACGACATCGACGTGGGCCGCGGCGACGTCTTCGTCAGTGGTGCCGAGGATGCGGTTCCGCCGGTACTGGCCCGGGAGCTCGACGCGACCGTGTGCTGGTTCGTGGACTCACCGCTGCGCGCGGGCGATCGGCTGGCCCTCAAACAAACCACCAAGACCGTGCGGGCAACCGTGCAGGCGCTGCACACGCGGCTGGACCCCGAGACGCTCGACGAGCTCGACGGCCCGGTTGAACTGGCGCTCAACGACATCGGCACCATCACGCTGCGGACCAGCTCGGTCGTCATCGCCGACAGGTACACCGACAACCGTGACAGCGGCGCGTTCATCCTGATCGACGAGACCACCAACGACACCGTTGGCGCCGGCACCATCGTCGAGGCACGGGAGGTCAAGCCGGGCGCGCATCCGCGCACCGACATCCGTTGGCATCCGTCGTCGCTGGACCGCGGCTACCGCTGGCGGGCCACCGGACAGCCCGGCGCGACGATCTGGTTCACCGGACTGCCCGCGTCGGGCAAGTCGACGATCGCGGTGGCCGTCGAGCGCGCGCTCGTGGAGTCGGGGCGGGTGGCGTACCTGCTCGACGGCGACAACCTGCGCCACGGCCTGTCCGACGATTTGGGCTTCTCCCCCGGCGACCGCGCCGAAAACATCAGGAGGGTCGGGCATTTGACTCGGCTGCTGGCTGACGCGGGCGTCGTCGCGCTGGCATCACTGGTGTCACCGCTGAAGTCGGACCGCGAAATCGCGCGTGCCCTCAACGAAGCCGCCAAGCTGCCCTTCATCGAGGTCTACGTCGCCACCTCGCTGGCCGAGTGCGAAAAGCGGGATCCCAAGGGCCTCTACGCGCGCGCCCGTAGCGGCCAGCTGTCCGGCATGACCGGCGTCGATGCCCCGTACGAGGCGCCGGAGAATCCGGACCTGCTGCTCGACACCACCAGCGCCGGCATCGACGACCTCGCCGCGCGGGTCATCGATCTGCTCAACGAACGCAGCCCGCGCCCGCCGGCCCGCTAGATTCACCACGATCTAATCACTTGGCCGCCGAGGCCGCGCACGCAAATGTGAGCGCGTGAGTGATTGGCGCGAGCGAGCCGGCTCGATATCGGTGGACTGGTGGGCGACCCTGGTCGCCGGGGTGATCGTCGCGTTGGCGGTGGCCGACGCGCTGCCGAAGATTCCGTGGTGATCGCGTGAGCACCACCGGACTCGAACGCGAAGCGACGCTGGACGAGCCTGCCTTCACCAGCCGCCGGCCGCTGGACTACGTACCCGGCGTGGTGTTGCTGATCGCCGTGGGGCTGCTCGGCAAATACGCCCAGATCTGGTGGAACGCACTGGCCAAGCATGAACACTGGCGGGTGCCCGATATCGAATACGTGTTGTGGGCCATCGTGATTGGGCTTGTCATCGCCAACACCGCCGGACTGCACCGGATATTTCGACCGGGCGTGCAGACATACGAGTTTTGGCTCAAGGCCGGGATCGTCGTGCTCGGAGCGCGTTTCGTGCTCGGTGACGTCGCCAAACTCGGCGGGCTGAGCCTGCTCCAGATCTTGGTCGACATGGCGGTCGCGGGCACCATCATCATCGTCGCGGCGCGCGCCTTCGGGTTATCCGGCAAGCTCGGTTCGCTGTTGGCGATCGGTACGTCGATCTGCGGGGTGTCGGCGATCGTGGCCGCCAAGGGCGCGATCCGGGCGCGCAACTCCGACGTCGGCTACGCCATCGCGGCGATCCTGGCGCTGGGGGCGGTGGCGCTGTTCGTGTTGCCGCCGCTGGGGCACGCGATCGGGCTGACCGATCGGGAGTTCGGGCTGTGGGCGGGCCTGGCGGTGGACAACACCGCGGAAACCACCGCCACCGGTTACCTGTTTTCCGACCACGCCGGCAAGATCGCCGTGCTGGTCAAGTCGACCCGCAACGCGCTGATCGGGTTCGTCGTGCTCGGCTTCGCGCTGTATTGGGCCGCGCGCGGCCAAGCCGACGAGATCGCGCGCGGCGCCAAAGCCAAGGCCGAGTTCGTCTGGCAGAAGTTCCCGAAGTTCGTGCTCGGCTTTCTGGCGGTCTCGGCGATCGCGACCGCAGGCTGGCTGACCAAGGGCCAAACCGCGAACCTGGCCAACGTATCGAAGTGGGCGTTCCTGCTAACTTTCGCCGGAGTCGGACTCAACACCGACATCCGGCAGATCGCGCGGACCGGATGGCGGCCGCTCCTGGTGGCCGTCATCGGGCTCGTCGTCGTCGCGGCGGTCTCGCTGGGGATAGTGCTGCTGACCTCCCGCGTATTCCATTGGGGTGTCAGCGCTTAACGGCGCCTATACGGAAACCGCACGCTTCGCGTAGATCTCGGCGAGGAACTGCTCGACGGCCACCGCGGCGTGTGCCGCGCGGGCCGACCCGAAGATGTCGAAAGCGTGCTGTGCGTACGGTAATTCGGCATAGACGACGGGCTGGCGGCTGACCTCGGTGAGCCGCGCGACAAAGCTGCGGGCCTGTTCGACCGGGATCAGCGAGTCGTTGGTCCCGTGCAGCACGAAGAACGCCGGCGCATCGTCGCTGACGTGTGTGATCGGCGAGGCGATGCGAAAGGGCTCGGCTATCTCCGTCCTGCTCAGCTTGAATACCTGCTTCGCCACCATCGGCACCATCAGCGGATGCATGGAGTCGTCGTTTCGGGTGAAGTCGTAGACCCCGTAGAACGGAACGGCCGCGTGCACCCGGGTATCGGCCTCCTCGAAACCCGGCTGGAACCGCGGATCATTCGGCGTCAGCGCGGCCAGCGACGACAGGTGCCCGCCGGCCGAGCCACCGGTGATCGCGATCCAGTCCGGGTCGCCGCCGTAGGAGGCGATGTGCTCTTTGGTCCACGCGATCGCGCGCTTGACGTCGACGATCTGGTCGGGCCAGGTGGAGCGCGGGCTGAGCCGGTAGTTGATCGCGACACAGATCCAGCCGAGCTCGGCCAGATGACTCATCAGCGGATGTGCTTGTCCCCGTTTGTTTCCGGTCACCCACGCGCCGCCGGGGACCTGCAGCAGCACCGGGGCGCGACCGCCGCGGTCGAGGTCGGGCCGTCGCCAGATGTCGAGATGATTGCGCGAGCCGTACTCCCCGTAGCTGATGTCGCCGTCGTGCGCGTAGTCGCGATAGATCCGCAGCATTCGGGCCACACCGGGTTTCTTCGCGGTCGCGCCGCCGGGCGCGGGCCGCCGCCACAGATCGCCCGACTCGGTGCGACGATCGTGACCCAGCCCGGCATCCAGCGCGGCGGTCAGCGGCTCGTTGGCATTGCGCCCGACGTGGCGCAGACCCAAGAGCCCGAGCCAGGACACCGCCGACAGCAGCCAGCTGAATCGGCGTACCCGCGGCGGCAGGCCGCGTGCGACCGACGCCAGCGCCGCGAACTGTACGCCGAGCGATTGCATCGGAAGTTCCGACGCGAAAACGCCGTAGCCGAACGCATACATGGCGCCGTACGGCCGCTTTGTCAGCGGGCGGTAGCCATTGGCGGTGAATGCGAAGCTCAACACCGAGATCAATACGGCTGCCAGTCGTTTCACGCCTGTCCTTTCTGTTCCCCGGATTCCCCCGAATCGCCGGCTCTGCCGGCCTTCGCCGGGTCCTCAATCACCTGATATGTCGGGTCGACCAACGACATGGGCCGGTTGCCGGTCTGCTTGGGCTTGCCGGTGATCCGCAACAGCTGCCCAGGCTGGATGTCTGCGCCCCCATGTCCTGGACGGAACGTCACGCTGATCTCGCCGCTGTTATCGCCGATGACGACCTGCCGCCGGGTCCGCCTACCTTCATTGACGTCCTCGACCTGATTCACCCGTCCTTCGAAGGTGGCGCGCTGGCCGGGGATTAGTCCCGCCACCGTAATCACCGACGGCCCAGGGTCGGGGTGTTCATACGCTTCGACCTTCTCCTCTTCGTCCTCGTTAACCCAGGCCTCCACCTTCTCGAGCTCGCGCGCGATCCGTTGCTCGAAGTTATCGGGGTATGCCTGCTGGATTCGCGACTGCACGTCGTAGGGCACGATCGTCGCCGCGGCATCCGGGATCAGGCTGACCGCGCGGGAGACCTTGTCCGCGGTGCGGTCGTGCAGCAGCCGACCCAGCAGCGGCGCATACGTGCGACGTGGCAGCAACACCGTCACATTGGTGTTCCGCTGCTCATCGCGCGCCTTGGCGACCAGCATCTGCGCGGCACGGGTGATCCGACGGTCCGGGCAGTCCACCACCCGCAGTGGCGTGTCGAGTTCAAAGTGATCCCAACGCTTTCGGATCAGCTGCGCATGGGCTTCATCGACCATGAAGTGCACGGCGACAAGCTCGTCGGCGCGCAGCCCCCGGCCGTAGCGCAGCGCCTCGATGACCGCGAGGTCGACCGAGTTCACAAACACGAAAACTTTGTGCCGCGCGTACTTCACCAACTCCGGGCGGTCGGTGCGGAACATCTCGAGAATGGCCGCCTCGGCACGATATTCGCGGTTGAGTCGCATCAGCACGAACACCAGTAGCGGGAAGACGACGACGACCAACCACGCGCCCTCGGTGAACTTAGCGACCGCGAAGATGCCGACCACGATGGTCGACAGGATCGCCGCGGAAAGGTTGATCGCCAGGCGGCGTCGCCAACCCGATTCCCGGTGCGTCAGATGATGTTTGGTCATTCCGTAACCGGCCATCGAGAAGCCGGTGAACACGCCGATCGCGTAGAACGGGACCAACGCGTTGACCGACCCCCCGGTGATAATCAGCAAGGCTACCGAGAGCGCCGTCAACGCGATAATTCCGTTCGAAAACACCAGGCGGTGACCGCGTTTCGTCAGCTGGCGCGGCAGGAATCGATCTTCTGCGACGAAGCTGGCCAGCGCAGGGAATCCGTTGAAACTGGTGTTTGCGCCCGTGAAAAGGATGGCAGCGGTGGATGTCTGGACGAGAATATAGAGGATGTCACCGATTACACCGTGACCGAACACCGCGCGCCCGATTTGCGACAGGACCGACGGATACTCGGTGACATACGGTGTGGCATGGGTGACGTAGGCGAGATAGGCGACACCGGCCAGTAAGAAGCCGAGAATAGTGGCCATAGCGGTGAGCACTCGACGCGCGTTGCGGCCCTGCGGCTTTCGAAACACATCGACGGTGTTCGAGATTGCCTCGACCCCCGTCAGCGACGAGCCCCCATTGGCGAACGAGCGCAGCAACGTCAGGACGGTCGCGCCCATCACCAATCCGCCACCCTGCTGGACTGGCACCGTGCCCGGCAGGTGCGCGGGGTCGTACACCGGTAGATCGCCGAATGTCACGCGAAGGATACCGACCACGATCATCAGGCCGATCATGACGACGAAGAAGTAGGTCGCGAATGCGAACTGCCAGCCCGCCTCCCTCAGTCCGCGCAGGTTCAGGTAGCAGATGACCAGCACCACCGCGACCGTGATTTGCAGGCTGTGCGGACCCAAGACGGGGATCGCCGATACCACCGCCACCGTCCCGGCTGCGGATTGCACCGCCACGGTGACCACATAGTCGATCAACAGAGCCGCGGCGGCGACCTGCGCCACCCGCGGCCCGAAGTTCTCCCGCGCCACGATGTAGGAACCGCCGGCTCGGGTATAGGCCATGACGACCTGCCGATACGACGCGGCAACCAACACCAGAATCAGCAAGATGACGCCCGTGATGGGAAGCAACAACACAAACGCCGCCAGCCCTGCACGCGGCAGCAGTTCGATCAGGATCTGCTCGGGCCCGTAAGCGGTCGACGAGATCGCGTCGGGCGAAAGCGCTCCCAGCGCAACCGGATTCGATAGCTTCTCGGATGCCAACTCCTCGGTGATCAGCGGCTTGCCCAGAAAGACACGCTTGGCCAGGTCCCCTATTGACACCGGGATCCGCAGCTTGCCAGCCGAAGTTGTCACAACCACATCCTTACCCGAGGTCGGAGCGCCTTCGATGCATTCTGCCGCCCGCCCCGGCCGCGCGGCAGGCGGACCGGCCATATTCGTGGCCGGGCGGCGATCAGGCCCCGGGCGGCGCGGTGAGCCGGTCCACCGCGGCCGCGATGCGCTCGTCGGTGGCGGTCAGCGCCACGCGCACGTGCCGGGCACCGCCGGGGCCGTAGAACTCGCCGGGTGCGACCAGGACGCCGCGCTGCGCGAACCACGCGACGCTGTCCCGGCAGGGCTCGCCGCGGGTGGCCCATAGGTACAGGCCGCCTTCGGAAAGGTCGATGACAAACCCGGCGGAGCGCAGCGCCGGCGCCAGCGCGGCCCGCCGCCGGGCGTATCGCTCGCGCTGCAGCTTGTCGTGGACGTCGTCATCCAGCGCGGCCGCCATCGCGGCCTGCACCGGC
>NZ_MBEM01000250.1:0-7898 GCF_001954045.1 Mycobacterium sp. SP-6446
GACGAGGTCGTCCTGATGCACGCCGACGACATCCGGTTGTGGCGGATGGCGGTCTTTGACGTGCTGATCAACAACGCCGACCGCAAGGGCGGCCACGTCCTGCGCGACATCGAGGGCCACATCTTCGGCGTCGACCACGGCGTGTGCCTGCACGTCGAGAACAAGCTGCGCACGGTGCTGTGGGGCTGGGCGGGCAAGCCGATCGACGACAAAACCCTGGACGCGGTCGCCGCGCTCGCGGACGCCCTCGGCGACTCGTTCGGCGACGAGCTGGCCGGCCACATCACCCGGGCCGAAATCGCGGCTCTGCGGAGGCGCGCCCACGCGCTGCTGGACAACCCAGTGATGCCGGAACCGAACCGTCACCGACCGATTCCCTGGCCGGCGTTCTAGGGCGCGGCTCATTCGGGACGTGCCGGTCGGCAATACTGAACCGGTGACCCCGGCGCCGGATGAGATGACGGACGCCGCGCTGGCCGCCGACCTGGCCGCGGATGCGGGGGAGCTGCTGCTGAAGGTGCGCGAGGAGATCGGTTTCGATTCTCCCTGGGCACTGGGCGACGCGGGGGACAGCCTGGCCAACGAGTTGATCCTGCGGCGGTTGCGGGCCGAACGACCCGGTGATGCCGTGCTCAGCGAGGAAGCCTACGACGACCTCTCCCGGGTGAATCACGACCGGGTGTGGATCATCGACCCGTTGGACGGCACCCGTGAGTTCTCCACGCCGGGGCGCGACGACTGGGCCGTACACATCGCGCTGTGGCAACGTGACGGGGTCCCCGCCGACGAGCATCGCGAAATCACCGACGCGGCAGTGGCTTTGCCGGCGCGCGGCAACATGGTGTATCGCAGCGACACCGTGACCGACGGCGCCGCGCGCACCGGCATTCCCCATACCTTCCGGATCGCCGTCAGCGCCACCAGACCACCCGCGGTTCTCTACCGCATGCGCCAGACGCTGCACATCCAGCCGGTGGCGATCGGTTCGGCGGGCGCGAAGGCGATGGCCGTCATCGACGGCGACGTCGACGCCTACGTGCATGCCGGGGGCCAGTGGGAGTGGGACTCGGCGGCCCCGGCCGGGGTACTGATGGCCGCCGGCATGCATGCGTCGCGGCTCGACGGCTCGCCGCTGCGCTACAACCAGCTCGACCCGTACCTGCCCGACTTCGTCATGTGCCGTGCCGAGGTGGCGCCGATCCTGCTCGGCGCCATCCGCCAGGAATTTCCCTGATTCCGCGCGCGTTTAGAGTCGACGTTATGCAGTCGTGGTCTTCCGCACAGGTCCCGGTGGTTCCGGGACGCGGCCCGGAGCTGCGGCTCTACGACACCTCCGACCGGCAGGTGCGTCCGGTGGCGGCCGGCTCCCAGCCCGGTTCGACGGCGTCCATGTACGTCTGCGGGATCACCCCTTACGACGCGACGCACCTGGGCCACGCGGCCACCTATCTGGCATTCGACCTGGTCCATCGCGTGTGGCTGGACCTCGGTCATGACGTGCATTACGTGCAGAACGTCACCGACGTCGACGATCCATTGTTCGAACGGGCCGAGCGCGACGGCGTCGATTGGCGTGAGCTCGCCGACCGCGAGGTCGCCCTTTTCCGTGAGGACATGGCGGCGCTGCGCATACTGCCGCCACGCGAATACGTCGGGGCGACCGAGGCGATTCCCGAAGTCGTCGAACTCGTCGAGAAAATGCTCGCTTCCGGGGCGGCGTACATCGTCGACCCCGAAATGGGGGAGCACCCCGACATCTACTACCGGGCCGACGCCACACCACAGTTCGGCTACGAGTCGGGCTACGACCGCGACACCATGCTTCGGCTGTTCGCCGAGCGTGGGGGCGACCCGGACCGGCCGGGCAAGACAGACGAGCTCGACGCGCTACTGTGGCGGGCCGCACGTCCCGGCGAACCGAGTTGGCCGTCGCCGTTCGGCGCCGGCCGGCCCGGCTGGCATGTCGAATGCGCGGCCATCGCGCTGAGCCGCATCGGCAGCGGCCTGGATATCCAGGGCGGCGGCAGCGACCTGATCTTCCCGCATCACGAATTCACCGCTGCGCACGCCGAATGTGTACGGGGCGAACGGCGATTCGCCCGGCATTACGTGCACGCCGGGATGATCGGCTGGGACGGGCAAAAGATGTCCAAGAGTCGAGGCAACCTGGTGCTGGTGTCGGCCCTGCGGGCGAAAAACGTTGAGCCATCGGCGATTCGGCTTGGCCTGCTGGCCGGGCATTATCGCGCGGATCGGTTCTGGAGCCAGCAGGTGCTCGACGATGCGACCGCACGACTACATCGCTGGCGCACCGCGACCGCGTTGCCCGCGGCTCCGGACGCCGCCGACGTCGTCGCCCGGGTGCGCCGCTACCTGGCCGACGACCTGGACACTCCCAAAGCGATCGCGGCACTTGATGGTTGGGCCACCGACGCCCTGGAATACGGCGGGCACGACGAGGGCGCGCCGAAGCTGGTGGCCACCGCGGTCGATGCACTCCTCGGGGTGGCCCTGTAGGAGAGGCCCTGTAGGAGAGGCCCTGTAGAGAAGCCCTGTAAGTCACTAAACGGCAACTGCTGGGTCTCGATCCGCGCAACAATCTGGGTGGACGGCGTGTCATAAGTCACCATCGACGGAGCAACGCGTAGCGCGCGTCAACCGCAAAGGTGATTGCTTGATGCTCAGTCGTTTTCGCCGTGTGGCTGGCGTGGTCAGCGCCGTCGGCATACTAATCCTTGCGCTGGACACCGTGCACGCATCGGCCGCGGCCACGGAGAGCCCGAACCTGCTGGTGAATCCCGGCGCCGAGCTCGGCGATCCTTCGCTGTCGGGATACAGCTCAGTGACCATCCCGGGCTGGACTGTGACCGGCACACCGACCGTGATCAAGTACGGCACCCTGCGCCGCCTGCCGTGGCCTCTCGGGTCGCCCGGGCCGATGCTCCCAGCGGCCGCAGGCTATCCCCGCGCCCAGAACGGGCCGCCGGACGGCGGCGTGCAGTTCTTCGGCGGCGGACCTGTGGCCACATCCACGCTCGCCCAGATCGTCGACCTCTCCGGCGCGGCGCAGCAGATCGACACCAGCACTGTGCCTTACACACTGAGCGGGTGGCTCGGGGGCTGGCTACAAGACCCGTCAGAAGCGTCGGTCACCGTCACTTTCCTAGCAGCTAACGGATCGCAGCTGGGCACCCCCGGCAAGATCGGGCCGGTCGGTCTGCTCGATCGCGGGTTGAATGCCAAACTCCTGCAACGCCAGACCACCGGGCCGGTTCCCGCGGGGACCCGCAGTGCGCGTGTGGTCGTGACCCTGAAAGACAAAAATCCGTTGTTCGGCGCCTATAACAACGCCTACGCCGACAACATCTCGTTCACTATCGGCGCTGCGTTGCCCGCCCCACCGCCACCTACACCACCGGCGTCGAAAGTCGGCCCCCTCGACCATGTGTTCCTGATCTATCTGGAGAACCATGGCGTGAAAGACATCGTCGGCAGCCCCAACGCGCCATACACCAACGGCCTCATCAACAACTACGGATACGGCTCGAACTACTACGCCCAAACCCATCCCAGCCTTCCGAACTACTACCCAATCCTCGGCGGCTCCGACTTCGGCTTCAACTACAACTGCGAGCTGGACTGCTTCGACGAACACAACCTCGTCGACAACATCGAAGCGGCGCACGGTGGATGGGCCGGCTACGAGCAATCGATGCCACAGCCATGCTTCAAGCAGTCCGCGGGGCCCTACAGTCCCGGCGAACTGCCATTCCTCGCCTTCCACGACATCGCGGCCAACGACGCTCGCTGCCAGGCGCACGTACTGCCGCTGCAGCGGATGGCCACGGATCTCGCTTCGACGTCCACCACCCCGAACTTCGTCTGGTGGGCTGCGGACGAAAACCACAACCAGGAAGGCCCCGTCAACCTCGAGTTCATCATCAGCCTGCTGACGAATCATCAGTACAACATCAAGGCCGGCGACCAGTTCCTTGCGGACACGCTGCCCATCATCCTGAACTCGCCCGCATTTCGAACGCAGCGCAGTGCCATCTTCATCACCTGGGACGAGGACTACAACAACATCTCGCTGGGCGTCGGGAACGAGGGTAACCACATCCCCATGATCGTGATCCCGTCACCGAATTCCGGTATGCGCCAAGGCCATCTCGTTGCCGCCAACTTCAACAACCACTACAGCCTGCTGCGCACCATCGAAGACTCCCTCGCAATGCCCCGGCTCACCAACAACGACAAGTTCGCGCAACCGATGAACGACTACTGGCCGTAGTCTCTGCGCGCCAAGGGAATTACCCTCGTCTCATGAGCAAGCTGAGCGGATCGCTGGACGGAAAAGTCGTCTTCATCACCGGCGGCGCCCGGGGAATCGGCGCCGAGGTCGCCCGCCGGCTACGTGATAAGGGCGCCAAACTGGTGCTGACCGATCTCGACAAGGCGGCGCTGGACTCGCGGGCCGCCCAACTCGGCGGCGACGACCGAGTGCTGACCGTGGTGGCCGATGTGCGGGACCTGGCCGCCATGCAGGCCGCGGCCGCCGCGGCGGTCGAACGCTTCGGCGGCATCGACGTCGTCGTCGCCAACGCCGGCATCGCCAGCTATGGCTCGGTGCTGCAGGTCGATCCCGAGGCCGTCAAGCGCGTGCTGGACGTCAACCTGCTCGGCGTGTTTCACACCGTGCGCGCCACGCTGCCCGCGCTGATCGACCGGCGCGGCTATGTGCTGATCGTCTCGTCTCTGGCCGCGTTTGCCGCCGCCGCGGGAATGGCGCCGTACGACATGAGCAAGGCCGGCAATGAGCACCTCGCCAACGCGCTGCGCCTCGAGGTCGACCATCTCGGCGTCAGCGTCGGGTTGGCGCACATGTCGTGGATCGACACCGCTCTGGTCCGCGATAGCACCGCAGACATGCCCGCGTTCGGCGAGCAGATCGCCGCGATGCCGTGGCCGTTGAACAAGACGACCTCGGTGGAAAAGTGCGCGGCGGCTTTCGTCAAGGGGATCGAGCGCCGCAAGGCCCGCGTGTTCTGCCCGCGCTGGGTTGCGTTGTTCCGTTGGCTCAAGCCGGTGCTATCGACGCCGATCGGCGAATTTCCCATGCGCAAGACCAACGCCGAGGTGATGCCGCGGATGGATGCCCAGGTCGCCGCGCTCGGCCGCTCCACCAGTGCCTACAACGAGGAGTTGGGGAGAAGTGAGTTGGGGAGAAGTGAGTTGGGGAGAAGTGATTGGGGAGAAGTTAGGTAAGACCTAGGGTCAGCGCCCGAAACCCGGGCGGCGGCGGCGCAGATACTTTTCGAACTCGGCGGCCAACGCGTCGCCGTCGATCTTGCCCAGCGCTTCGTTCATGTCCACCTCGGCGTCGCCGCGCTGCTCCAGCGACACCACGTATTCGGCGAGGTCCTCGTCCTCGGCCGTCATCTCGGTGACCGCCTGTTCCCACTCCTCGGCTTGCGCCGGCAGGTCGGCCAGCGGGACCTCGATGTCCAGCACGTCTTCGACCCGGCGCAACAGCGCCACCGTCGCCTTCGGGTTCGGCGGCTGAGACACGTAGTGCGGCACGGCCGCCCAGAACGTCACCGCCGGAATCCCGGCGGCCACGCAGGCGTCCTGGAACACGCCCGCGATCCCGGTCGGTCCCTCGTAGCGGGTTTCCTCCAGGCCGAAGCGTTTCGCCGACTCAGGGGAGTAGGCCGCTCCCGACACGGGCACCGGCCGGGTGTGGGGAGTGTCGGCCAGCAGCGCGCCAAGGATCACGACGGTATCGACGTTGAGCTTGTCGGCAATGGCCACCAGTTCGGCACAGAACGTGCGCCAGCGCATGTTCGGTTCCACCCCGTGCATCAGGACCACGTCACGCTCGCTGCCCGGCGGCCGGCAATGTGTGATCCGCATCGCAGGCCACACCAGTTCGCGAGTGACTCCGTCGACCTGTCGGATGACCGGGCGATTCACCTGGTAGTCGTAGTACGCCTCGTCGTCGATCTCGACGATCGGGTCGGCCTCCCAGATGGCATCGAGGTGCTCCAGCGCGTCACTGGCCGCGTCGCCCGCGTCGTTCCAGCCCTCGAATGCCGCCACGACGATCGTGTTGTGCAGTTCGGGCAGCTTGCCGCCATCCGGGCCGCCATCGGGCTGAGTCACAGAATCAGCCTACGGCTTGCCGTCAGCCAGAGGGCGTTTGCATAGCTCGACTATCCTTGTGGCGTGACCGCCGAATACATTCGGCTGCAAACTGGTTAACCTTGTTAACTACCGCGTCGCCGACAAGATCCGCGAACTGTCCTTCGGGGGCACTGCGATCGCGGCGATGAGTTGGGCGTCCAGACGTCGGTCGGGTGACGACGTAGACTTTTCTGGTCGAGAGGCGTTGCAACGGTTCCGGTTCGTGCCGGTAGCCGCCACGCTCGGCAGAGTCGACGTTGTTGACGAGAAGGACGCCTTCCGCTACGGAAGGAACGTACGTGAACGCCTTTAAGCCGGACATCCGCCCCGACAGCACCGACGAGCTGACGGCAGCTCTGCGCCAGCGGATCATGGTGATCGACGGCGCGATGGGCACGGCGATCCAGCGCGACCGGCCGGACGAGGCCGGCTACCGCGGCGACCGGTTCACCGAGTGGCCGACCGCTCTGCAGGGAAACAACGACCTGCTCACCCTGACGCAGCCACAGATCATCGAGGGGATCCACCGCGAGTACCTCGAAGCGGGCGCCGACATCGTGGAGACCAACACGTTCAACGCGAACGCGATCTCGCTCTCCGACTACGACATGGCGGACCTGAGCTACGAGCTGAACTACGCCGGTGCCGCGCTGGCCCGCAAGGCCGCCGACGAATACAGCACCCCGGACAAGCCCCGCTACGTCGCCGGCGCCATCGGGCCGACCACGCGGACCGCGTCGATCTCGCCGGACGTCAACGACCCTGGGGCCCGCAACGTCTCCTACGACCAGCTGGTCGCCGCCTACCTCGAATCCGCCAACGGTCTGGTCGACGGTGGTGCCGACCTGCTCATCATCGAGACGATCTTCGACTCGCTGAACGCCAAGGCGGCGGTGTTCGCCGTCGAGACGCTGTTCGAGGAGCGCGGACGCCGCTGGCCGGTCATCATCTCGGGCACCATCACCGATGCTTCCGGGCGCACGTTGTCCGGTCAGGTCACCGAAGCGTTCTGGAACGCGATCAGGCACGCGAAGCCGATCGCGGTCGGCCTCAACTGCGCGCTGGGCGCGCCGGAGATGAGGCCCTACATCGCCGAGATGTCGCGGATCGCAGACACTTTCGTCTCCTGCTACCCGAACGCCGGCCTGCCCAACGCCTTCGGCGAGTACGACGAGACCCCGGAGCGTCAGGCCGGCTACATCGCCGACTTCGCCGAGGCCGGCCTGGTCAATTTGGTCGGTGGTTGCTGCGGGACGGCGCCGCCGCACATCGCCGAGATCGCCAAGGTCGTCGAGGGCAAACCGCCGCGCGAGGTGCCGAAGATCCCGGTGGCCACCCGGCTCTCGGGCCTGGAGCCGCTGAACATCACCGACGACTCGCTGTTCGTGAACATCGGTGAGCGCACCAACATCACCGGCTCCGCCCGGTTCCGCAACCTGATCAAGGCCGAGGACTACGACACCGCGCTGTCGGTCGCCCTGCAGCAGGTCGAGGTCGGTGCGCAAGTCATCGACATCAACATGGACGAGGGCATGATCGACGGCGTCGCCGCGATGGACCGGTTCACCAAGCTGATCGCGGCCGAGCCGGACATCAGCCGCGTGCCGGTGATGATCGACTCCTCCAAGTGGGAGGTCATCGAGGCGGGTCTGAAGAACGTGCAGGGCAAGCCGATCGTCAACTCGATCTCCATGAAGGAGGGCGAGGAGAAGTTC
>NZ_MBEM01000251.1:0-43233 GCF_001954045.1 Mycobacterium sp. SP-6446
CGGGCAGGTGCTCGCGGCGGTGACCGCCCGGCAACCCAACGAACTCGCCGCGCAGCGCGACGCCGCGGCGGTCGTGGTCACCCGTGGACTCGACGGCCTGCGTCCCTACTTCGCCGGGTACCTGCCGACGTTGTTGCTCGCCGCGATCCTGACGCCGGCGACCGTGGCCGTGATCGCGGTCTACGACCTGAAGTCGACGGTGATCGTGGTGATCACCCTGCCGCTGATCCCGGTTTTCATGGTGCTGATCGGGCTGGCGACGGCCGAGCGATCGGCGGCAGCGTTGGGCGCGATGACCACCCTGCAAGCGCGATTGCTGGATCTGATCGCCGGTATCCCAACGCTGCGGGCGCTCGGCCGCGCGTCGGGTCCCGAGCACCGGATCGCCGAACTCGCTGCCGCGCATCGACGCTCGGCGATGGCGACGCTGCGGATTGCGTTTCTGTCGGCGCTGGTGCTCGAATTGCTGGCCACCTTGGGTGTGGCACTGATCGCGGTCGGCATCGGTCTTCGCCTGGTGTTCGGCGAAATGACCTTGGCCACCGGTCTGACCGTGCTGCTGCTGGCCCCCGATGTCTACTGGCCGCTGCGCCGCATCGGGGTGGAATTCCATGCCGCTCAAGACGGTAGGGCCGCCGCCGACAGGGCATTCGCTCTCATCGGCGAGCCCACCAGGGAGCTGACGCGAACCCGGACCGTCGCCGCGCGGGGGGCCGAGATCCGGCTCGAGAACCTCAGCGTGGCCGGCCGAGACGGGAATTCGCCGTGCGGGCTCACCGCGGTGATCGAACCCGGCCACGTCACCGTGCTGACCGGACGAAATGGCGCGGGCAAGAGCACCACCCTGCAGGCGATCGCCGGACTCACCATCGGTTCGTCGGGCCGGATCACGGTGGCCGGCGTGGATGTCGCAGACCTCGATTACGCCGCGTGGTGGCCGCAGTTGTCCTGGCTACCGCAACGCCCGGTGCTGGTGCCGGGCAGCGTGCGCGACAACCTCACGCTGCTGGGCGGTGTGGAAGATCTTGAAAAGGCCTGCGCCGCTTCCGGATTTGACGCAGTCCTGGCCGAGCTGCCCGACGGCATGGACACCGTGCTCGGGCGCGACGGCGTCGGGCTGTCCCTGGGGCAGCGGCAACGTCTGGCCCTTGCGCGGGCGCTCGGATCGCCGGCCCCGGTGCTACTGCTCGATGAGCCCACCGCGCACTTGGACGCCCACACCGAGGGCCGGGTGCTGCGCGCCATCGTCGAGCGCGCCCGCGCCGGGTCGACCGTCGTGGTCGTCGGCCACCGCGGGCCCGTCGTCGCAATCGGTGACCGGGTAGTCGACGTGGAGTCGGACGATCGGGTGCGTTATGCGCCGGTCTGACCCGCTCGTCGCGGCCTGGAGTCTGCTGCGCCCGCGCCTGCCGCGCATCCTGGCGGCCATCGCGCTGGGCGTGCTGTCGCTGGGCAGCGCGCTGGCGCTGGCCGGGATTTCGGCATGGCTGATCACGCGGGCATGGCAGATGCCCCCGGTGCTGGACCTGTCCGTCGCGGTCGTGTTGGTGCGCGCGTTCGCGATTTCGCGGGGGGTGCTGCACTACTGCGAGCGACTGGCCACCCACGACACCGCGCTGCGCGCGGCCGGCACCGCCCGGGCGCAGATCTATCACCGGCTCGCCCACGGACCGGCTTCGGCCGCGGTTCGGATGCGCAGCGGTGAGTTGGTGGCACGGGTGGGCGCCGATGTCGACGAACTGGCCGACGTCCTGGTTCGTGCGCTCGTCCCGATCGGTGTCGCGGCGGTGCTGGCCCTGGCGGCGACCGCGACCGTCGCGGCGATATCGCTACCGGCCGCCGTGGTGCTGGCGGTCTGCTTGCTGATCGCCGGTGTCGTGGCGCCGCGGCTGGCCGGGAGGGCCGCCGCGACGCAGGAAGAGTTTGCGCGCCAACATCATTCGGAGCGTGACACGTCGGCCATGCTCGCCCTCGAACACGCGCCCGAGCTTCGCGTCGCCGGCGTGCTACCCGATGTCATCGCGGAATCGCAATGGCGCCAGCGCGCTTGGGGCGCCGCACTCGATGCCGCCGCACGGCCGGCCGCCATCGCCGAGGCAGTGCCCACCGCCGCCATCGGGGTCAGCGTGCTCGGCGCGGTGGCGGCCGGGATCGGGATGGCGCACGCGGTCGCACCCACGACGCTGGCCGTGCTGATGTTGTTGCCCCTGTCCGCGTTCGAGGCGATGACTCCCCTCCCGGCCGCCGCGGTCCAGTTGACGCGGTCGCGCATCGCCGCGTGTCGCTTGCTCGACCTCGCCCCCGCCGACAGCCACGCCGAGCCCATGCAGCCGCAACCGGCTGGCGCCGGGTGCTTGTCCGCCGATGTCGTTTCCGGTCACGGGGATTCGGCGCGGTCAACCACGGCGCGGCTAGACCTGCCGCCGGGCGCGCGGCTGGCGGTCACCGGCGCCAGCGGTTCGGGAAAGACGACGCTGCTGATGACACTCGCCGGGCTGATGCCCCCACTGGACGGGCGGGTACTGCTGGACGGAACCGATCTCGACCAGCTCGACGAAGCCGAGTTACACCGCACCGTCACGTTTTTCGCCGAGGACGCGCACATCTTCGCCACCACCGTCCGCGACAACCTGCTGGTGGTCCGTGGCGACTGCCATGACGACGAACTGGTGGCCGCGCTGGACTCGGTCGGGCTCGGCGGCTGGGTTGCCACCCTGCCCGACGGCCTGTCGACGGTGTTGACCGGTGGCGCACAGGCGATCTCGGCGGGCCAGCGCAGGCGGCTGCTGCTGGCCCGGGCGACGCTCTCACCCGCCCGGATCGTGCTGCTCGACGAGCCCACCGAGCACCTCGACGCGATCGACGCCGAACGGGTGCTGCGCGAGCTGCTGACCCACGGCGCAGCGTTAATCCCCAGCGACAGAACGGTCGTGGTGGCCACTCACCACTTGCCGGAAGGGCTTGATTGTCCCGAACTACGCGTCGAGCACTCAGCGATGGCGTCGCCGCGGCATGAACTCCAGCGTGAGCAGCACGAACACCAGCGGAACTAACTGCGTCACCGATATCAGCGCGTAGCGCCGGGCATCCAACGCGTGGAACTTGCGCACGTACCGGTACAACGACTCGAGCGCGATCAACGGGTCCAGCACGTGGATCAGCCGGTAGAAAATGCGCTGCAGCCGCCCACGATTCTTGTCGTCGAAAATCTCCGGGAACGCCGCGAACGACAGCGATACCCGCTGCGCCCCAGCCTCTTTGCCGGCCATGATCATGTCGACGCTGAGACGTTCGTCGATCCCGTTGGGCGCGCCGCGGCGCCGCCACGGCACGTCGAGGCTGATGTCGCTGCCGCCGCCCGCGGTCGCGTAGCGGTGAAAGCCCTGTACCTTCCCGGTGGCATCCCGGGCGAGGATCAGCCGTATGCCGGGGAACCGGCCCTCCAGCACGCCGTCGAGGTTCATGTAGAAGCCGCGGTCGGTATGGGCGCCGCTGGGTGACGCGTGCACCACGTCGGTCAGTTCGGCCAGCAGCCGGTCGTCGAGTGCCTGCTCGGCGACGATCTCGGTGGTGATGCCGGCGTTGTGCGTGCGCTTGACCGCCTGACGCAGGTTGCGGAACTTGCGGCCCACCATGTCGAAGCGGGAGACGTTGACGACGACATCGCGGCCGATCGGGACCGCGCGCAGCGATTGTCCGAGCACCCTCGCGTCGATCCACAGCTCGAGACGCCGGTCGCTGCAGCCCACTACCGCGATGCGCCAGCCGTGCATCCGACACATCGCGGCGAAGTCGGCGACCAATTCGGGGAAACGCGCCGCGTCACCGATCGGGTCGCCCCCGACCACCGCGAACCCCATCCGCGTCCGGTACGCCAGCGCCGCGGTTCCGTCGGCGCTGAAGTGGTAGCTCTTGCCCGTCTGCATGGCGAACGGTGCCAGTGGGTCGTCGCTGGTGGCATCGATCAGGGCCCACGCCCGGGGCAGATCTTCGGGTCGCGGATGCGATGAAGTCGGCCACATCAGCACCAGTCCGGAGCTGGCGATCAGCACGTCACCGAGCAGATCGAAGGACAGCACGTGCGAACCGAAGCCCGCCAACACAAACAGGGCGGCCGCGGCCGCATGCATGGTCGTGACCGGGCGGCCCAGGAAGATCCCACGTGCAATGAACATCACAGCGGCCAGCACCGTCAGCGACCATCCCAGCCGACCGGCGTAGTGCCACTCCGGGTTGTGGTGGTGCCGGGCGAGGATCGCGATCAGCCAGCAGGCGGCGCTGAACAATGCCAAGGCTCCGAAACAGCGCGCGGCGAGCGAATCGACGTGAACGACAACGCGTTCGCGCGCGCGCAACCTTGGTAGGACTTCGACCGGCGGTCCGTTCACATCTCACCTCCCGATGCGCTGACCTTCAGCTGGGCGGCTCGCTTGCCGCATGTCCCATCGAATACCCGGCTTGTAAAAACTTACGCCTGATCACGGCTGTTTTCACCCGTAATCGGACGCATGTCCGATAGGTATCCTGTGCTGTCTATCGGCGCCGGGGCGGAAAGTATTTCAGCACGCCTTCCTGGGCCACCGTGGCCACGAGCTGGCCGGAGCGATCGAAGAAGTGTCCGGTGCCCAGCCCGCGCGAGTCCGCGGCGACCGGCGAGGACGTCGAATACAACACCCAGTCGTTGATGTCGACCTGCCGGTGAATCCACACGGAGTGGTTGGCGGAGGCCGCAAAGATACGGTCGAAGCCCCACGACAGCCCGTGGGTGGTGATGACCGAGTCCAGCACGGTGGTATCGGAGGAGTACACCATCGTCGCCGTGTGCAGCACGGGATCGTCGGGCATCGTCCCCAGCGCCTTGACCCAGACCCGGTTGTAGGCAAGGCGGTCGCCCTTGTCCCGCATCACCCACGCCGGGTCGTTGGTGTAGCGCCATTCGATCGGCTGCAAGGCGTTGACGAAGTGCGGGACGGTCTCCTCGTAGCCCTGCAGCAGCTCGCGGAGCGGCGGCTGGGTGTGGGGCTCCGGCACCGGCGGCGGTTCGACGGCGTGCTCGAGGCCCGGGCCGCCGGCCATGTACGAGATCATCGCGGTGGACAGCAGCGTGCCGTCCTGTACCGCGTCGACGCGCCGGTTGGCGAAGCGCCGCTCGTCACGTAGCGGCACGACGTGGAATTCGATGTCCTTGGCGGTGTCGCCGCCGTTGATGAAGTGCACCGAAAGTGCGCTGGGCGGCAGGTCGTCCCGGATCAGCGTGCGGCTGCTCGCGACGAACGATTGCGCCATGAGCTGGCCGCCGAAGGTCCGCAACGGGTTCTTGCTGGGATGTGAACCGACGAACACTTCATCGGATACGCGGTTGAGGTCGAGTACCGCCAGCAGCTCCTCGAAATCGTTGCCAGCCGGCACAGGCCTGCCCGCCCCCTGTCGATTAGACGTCGTCCTCCCCGATCCGGTGCACGTGGATCAGGTTGGTCGAGCCTACTGTGCCCGGCGGCGCGCCCGCGACGATGACCACCAGGTCGCCGCGCTTGTAGCGGCCGAGTTCCAGAAGAGACTTGTCGACCTGACGGATCATGCCGTCGGTCGAGGTCATCATCGGGACGATGAACGTCTCGGTTCCCCACGTCATGGCGAGCTGGCTGCGCACCTCGGGCCATGCGGTGAACGCGAGCAGGGGCAGCGGCGTGTGCAGGCGCGCCAGTCGCTTCACCGTGTCACCCGACTGGGTGAACGCGACCAGCGCCTTGGCGTCGAGCCGCTCGCCGATGTCGCGGGCGGCGTAGGAAATCACTCCGCGCTTGGTGCGCGGCACATGCGTCAACGGCGGAGCGGCCGTCGAATTCTCCTCGACCGCGCATACGATCCGCGACATCGTCCGCACGGCCGCCAGCGGATACTTGCCCACCGCGGTTTCGCCGGAGAGCATCAGCGCGTCGGCGCCGTCGAGCACCGCGTTGGCGACGTCGGAGGCCTCGGCCCGGGTGGGTCGCGAGTTCTCGATCATGGAGTCGAGCATCTGAGTCGCCACGATGACGGGTTTTGCGTTCTCCCTTGCGATCTGGATGGCCCGCTTCTGCACCAGCGGAACCTCTTCCAGGGGGAGCTCGACGCCCAGGTCGCCACGGGCCACCATGATGGCGTCGAAGGCCAGCACGATGGCTTCGAGATTGTCGACGGCTTCGGGCTTTTCGAGTTTGGCGATAACCGGCACCCGGCGGCCGATCCGATCCATGATCTCGTGGACCAGCTCGACATCGGACGGCGAGCGCACGAAGGACAGCGCGACGAGGTCGACGCCGAGGTTCAGTGCGAAGGTGAGATCCTCGATGTCCTTCTCGGACAAGGCGGGGGCGGACACGTTCATGCCGGGTAGCGACATGCCCTTGTTGTTGCTCACCGGGCCGCCTTCGACGACGGTGCAGACCACGTCGTCGCCGTCGATCGCCTCGACCACCAGCCCGACCTTGCCGTCGTCGATCAGGATCCGGTCACCGACGACGGCGTCCTTGGCCAATTTCTTGTAGGCCGTCGACACCCGGTCGTGGCTGCCTTCGCAGTCGGCGACGGTGATCCGGACAGTTTCACCGTCGGCCCAGTAGGTCGGCCCGGTGGCGAAGCGCCCGAGCCGGATCTTGGGGCCCTGCAAGTCGGCCAGCACGCCCACCGCGCGGCCGGTCGCGTCCGAGGCGTTGCGCACCCGCTCGTAGGCGGCTTTGTGGTCGGCGTAGTCGCCGTGGCTGAAGTTCATTCGGGCGACGTCCATTCCGGCCTCGACCAGCGCCAGGATCAACTCGTCCGATTCGGTCGCAGGGCCAAGGGTGCAGACGATCTTCCCGCGTCTACTCACGGCGACCCAGCATAGTCGTGCTCTTCGTTATCGGGATGACCCGACGGTGGCGGCACGGTTACCCGCTGAGAATCGTCGGGACCAGTGGAAATCCGGGCAGGTTGCGGGTCACCGTCCACACCGCCGCCGCGACGACGACGGTCACCACCGCGGGCACCGAGAGCCAAGGCCGCCCCTGACGCCGGCGCAGCACGATCCAACCGGCCAGCGCCGGGATACCGACCAGCAGGAAGAGGTTGTCGTTGATGGTGGCGACGAGGTCACCGTGCAGCAGGTCGTGCGTCATCCGGAGCCCGCCGCAAAACGGGCAATTCCAGCCGGTGAGCCACTTGAACGGGCACTGCGGATACAGCGAGTGGGTGTTGTGCGGGTCGACGAAGCCCACGTAGCCGAGTGCGCCGGCAAGCAGCGCGCCACTCCCGGCGGCGGCATACAGGCGACGACGGCGGCTCAGGGTCTGGGAAGTGGGATTAGGTTCCATCGCGCAGCGGGCGGCCCTGTGGGTCGGGGACCTTGTCGGTCAATATCAAGATGGCGTCGACGATGCTCCAAATCAGCCCGACCCCGCAGGTGAGCCATCCCACGAGCAGCTGGGCGACGCCCACGCCGACGTCTCCGATGTAGAAGCGGCCGATCCCTCCGACGCCGACCAAACTGAGCAGCTGTAGGAGGCCCGCGGTGGTCTTCGACTTGTCCGAGAACGGTTGTCCGGTCACCGGATGGCGGCCGAAGGGCGCGGTCGGGTCGTAATACGGGCTGGGCGCGGGATATTGCGGATAGGGCGGCGGATACCCGGGCCCGGGCGGAGGCGGCTGTTGCGCCGCCGGGTCGGACCCAGCGTCGTGCCACGGCTGATCAGTCACGTCTTCAGCATGCCCCACTGGTCCGCCGAACGTCGACTGGTCGGGCGGAAATCCGCACATCTCGCGCAGCGACTCGACGCTGGACGAGGTCGGGTCTGTTAGCGGTCCCTACGGTTGCGCAGTCGAAAGCGCAGGCGCCGCCGCGTGGAGCCAGACTCGGCTTTCGCTGCGGCGCCGGCGTCTGCCGGTGCCTGCGATGCGGGTTCCCCCGGCTCTCCTCGATCCTCTGCTACCGGCTCCGCCGACTCCGACTCTGCCTGCGGCTCTTCGGATTTGGGCTCCTCGGCTTCGGCGTCTTCGGCTTCGGGCTCCTCGGCTTCGGTCTCGACCTCGTCGATCTCGGTTTCGGTTTCCGCCTCGGCCTCTTCGGTCTCCGCCTCGGGCTCCTCGGCTTCAGGCTCTTCGGCTTCGGGCTCCTCGGCTTCAGGCTCTTCGGCTTCGGGCTCCTCGGCTTCAAGCTCTTCGGCTTCGGGCTCCTCGGCTTCAAGTTCTTCGGCTTCGGGCTCCTCGGCTTCGGCTTCGGCGTCCTCGGTCACGACGGCTTCCGCCTCCGCGTCGTCGGGCTCCGCGCGTTCCGCTTCCGCTACGGCCGCCTCGGCCTCCGCGACTTCGGGTTCGGCGCTTTCGGATTCGTCGGCCACGGCCTCCGGCTCTTCGGCCTCCGCAGGCTCCGGCTCGGCCTCCTTCTCGGCCTCCTCCTCGACTTCAGACTCTTCGACCTCGGCCTCCGATTCTTCGTCCCCAGCCTCGTCGCCTTCGGCAGCGGCCTGGGTCTTGACCGTTTCCGGCTCCGCGACTTCAGCTTCGACGGCTTCAGTTTCGACGGCTTCAGTTTCGACGGCTTCGTCTTCGCGGTCTTTGGACTCGGCGGCTTTGGACTCGGTGGCTTTCTCGAGTTCAGTCGTTTCCGCATCCGCCGCCGCACCGCTCGCCGCCCCGGATGCCGAAGCGACAGCGGCGAGCTCGTCCGCGGGCTCGGGCTCGGCTTCGGGCAACTCCTCGTCGACGTACTCGGTGCCGCGCAGGCTCGCGGGATCCTCCCGGCCCTTCGGCGCCAGCACGAGGTAAACCACCGCCCCGATGAACACGAAGGTCGATGTGAACGAATTGATTCGGATACCCGCGATGTGGGTGGCCGTGTCGTCGCGCAGCAGCTCCACACAGAATCGCCCGACGCAGTAGCCCGCCACGTAGATCGCGAACAACCGCCCATGGCCCAAGCTGAATCGCCGGTCCAGATAGATCAGTGCGACGAATACCAGGACATTCCAAATCAATTCGTACAGAAAGGTCGGCTGCACGACCAGCGCCAGCTGCCCGGTCGACACACCGTCGAGCGAATGCGGGTCGATGTATCCCGCGGGATCGCGACGGTAGAAGATCTCCAGGCCCCACGGCAGCGTGGTTTCCCGGCCGTAGAGCTCCTGGTTGAAGTAATTCCCAAGCCGACCGATGGCCTGCGCCAAGATGATTCCGGGAGCAACGGCGTCGGCGAAGGCCGGCAGCGGAATTCCGCGGCGCCGGCATGCGATCCACGCGCCGACCGCGCCGAGGGCGACGGCGCCCCAGATGCCCAAGCCGCCGTCCCAGATTCGCAGGGCCGCGGCGGGCCCGGCTCCGCCCGGCCCGAAATAGGTCCGCCAATCGGTGGCCAGGTGATAGAGCCTGCCGCCGATCAATCCGAAAGGCACCGCCCACAGGGCGATGTCGTAGATCACCCCGCGCTGGCCACCGCGAGCCACCCAACGCCGGTCACCGATCACCAGCGCGACGACGATGCCCGCGATGATGAAGAGCGCGTAGGCGCGGATTGGTAACGGCCCCAAATGCCAGACGCCCTGCGACGGGCTGGGGAAATAGGTTGGCAACATCGTCATGACGCGGACTCCCCCTGTCGCACACCCTCGGCGAGTTCCTCGGTCAGGGCGCGCAGCTTCGGCAATCCGTCGCCCAGCGCCGACACCAACGCGGAACCGACAATCACACCGTCGGCGTAACTTCCGATCTGCGCGGCCTGCTCGCGCGAACGCACCCCCAGACCCACGCCGACGGGTATGTCCGACACCGCCCGAACCCTGCTCACCAATTCGGGTGCGGCCTGCGACACCGCGTCGCGGGCCCCGGTCACGCCCATTGTCGATGCCGCGTAAACGAATCCACGCGAGGCTTCGATGGTGGTCACCAACCGCTGAGGCGTCGACGAGGGCGCGACGAGGAATATGCGATCCAACCGATGCGCTTCGGACGCCGCGATCCACTGCCCGGCCTCGTCGGGAATGAGGTCGGGGGTGATCAGGCCATGCCCACCGGCCGACGCCAGGTCACGCGCGAATGCGTCAATCCCATAGCGCAGCACCGGGTTCCAATAGGTCATCACCACAGCGCGTCCACCGGCCGAAGTGATCGCCTCGACCGCGGCGAGAGTATCGCGCACCCGCACACCCCCGTGCAATGCGGCCTCGGTGGCCCTGGCGATGGTGGGACCGTCCATCCCGGGATCCGAATACGGCACCCCGACTTCGATGAGATCGCAACCGGATTCGACGAGCGCGGTCATCGCCTGCAGAGAAGTCGGCACGTCCGGGTACCCGGTGGGCAGGTATCCGATCAGCGCCGCCCGGTTGTCCTTCCGGCAAGACTCAAACAGCGGCCCAAGCCTGCTTGCTTCGCTTTGTTCCACGGTCATTGCGCGCCCGCATCGCCCAGCAAACCGAACCACTTGGCGGCCACCTCGACGTCCTTGTCGCCGCGACCCGACAGGTTCACCACGATGATCGCGCCCCGCCCCAGCTCCTTGCCCAGCTTGACCGCACCGGCGACCGCGTGCGCGGATTCGATGGCCGGGATGATGCCCTCGGTATGGCACAGCAGCCGAAAGGCGTCCATCGCTTCGGAATCGGTGATGGGCTGGTATTCGGCGCGTCCGGTTTCCCTGAGCCACGCGTGTTCGGGACCCACCCCCGGATAATCCAGACCCGCTGAGATCGAATGGGATTCGATGGTCTGGCCGTCCTCGTCTTGCAGCAGGTAGGAAAACGATCCCTGAAACGCGCCCGGGGACCCCCCGGTGAATGTCGCTGCGTGCCTGCCGGTCTCGACGCCGTCGCCCGCCGCCTCATAGCCGACCAGGCGCACGCCGGGATCGTCGAGAAACGCGTGGAAGATACCGATGGCGTTCGATCCTCCACCGACGCAGGCCACGACCGCGTCGGGCAATCGGCCGGCCTGAGCCTGGATCTGCGCGCGAGTCTCCAACCCGATGACTCGCTGAAAATCACGAACCATGGTCGGGAAGGGATGCGGGCCTGCGGCGGTGCCGAAGCAGTAGTAGGTGTTGTCGGCGTTGGTAACCCAATCACGGAACGCCTCGTTGATGGCGTCCTTGAGGGTTTGGGAACCGGTGTCGACCGAGACCACCTCTGCCCCCAGCATTCGCATCCGCGCGACGTTGAGCGCCTGACGTGCCGTGTCGATGGCGCCCATGTAGACCACACAATCAAGGCCGAGCAAGGCGCACGCGGTGGCGGTGGCCACGCCGTGCTGACCGGCGCCGGTCTCGGCGATCACCCGGGTCTTGCCCATTCGCTTGGCCAGCAGGGCTTGACCGAGCACGTTGTTGATCTTGTGAGAACCGGTGTGGTTCAGGTCTTCTCGCTTGAGGAAGACGCGCGCCGAACCCGCGTGCTCGCTAAACCGGGTGGCCTCATACAGGGGTGACGGCCGCCCGGCATAGTTCGCCTGCAGCTCGTCGAGGGTGTCCAGGAAGTCCGGGTTGACGCGTTCCTTTTCGTAGGCGGCGGTGACCTCTTCGATGACCGCCATCAGCGCCTCGGCAACGTACCGGCCGCCGTACACGCCGAAATGACCACCCGAGTCGGGGTCGTGGCGGGTGGGTTCTGCGATGGCCGCGCTCGGAAGCGGAAGCTCCGGGCGGGTGAGATCTGCCATCACCAATACTCAACGCGGGGGCGGCTCATCGGGTTCAACGTTTCGTGCTCGTCAACGCCTAGCGAGCCGGTTTCGGACAGGACGGATGGGTTCCCGCGGTGACCAAGTCGGCAACCGCGGCGCGCGGGTCGCCGCTTTTGACCAGACCCTCACCGACCAAGACCGCGTCGGCGCCCGCACCGGCATACGCCAAAAGATCTCCGGTACCACGCACACCCGACTCGGCGATCCGGATCACGTTGCTGGGCAACCCCGGAGCGATCCGCGCGAAGCAATCCCGGTCCACCTCCAGCGTCGCGAGATCGCGCGCATTGACGCCGATCACGTTGGCGCCGGCCTTCAATGCCCGGTCGGCTTCTTGTTCGGTGTGCACTTCGACGAGCGCTGTCATGCCAAGGGATTCGGTGCGGTCCAACATCGACACCAATGCGGACTGATCCAACGCGGCGACGATGAGCAACAACATGTCGGCGCCGTGCGCCCGCGCCTCATGGATCTGATATGGCTGCACCACAAAGTCTTTGCGCAATATCGGGATTGAAACCGCGGCCCGCACCGCGTCGAGGTCGTCGAGCGAGCCGTTGAAACGCCGTTCCTCGGTCAGCACGCTGATGATCCGGGCGCCGCCATCTTCGTAGGCACGGGCCAGTTTTGCCGGATCGGCAATGGTCGCCAGTGAACCCGCCGACGGACTGGCCCGCTTGACCTCGGCGATGACACCGATGCCGGGCTCGCGCAGCGCGGCCATCACGTCGAGCGGTGGCGGCGCGGCCGCGGCGGCCGCTTTGATTTCGGACAGGCTGATAAGCGCTTCGCGCGCGGCAACGTCGGCCCGGACTCCTTCGAGGATGGAGTCAAGCACTGTTGCCGGACTCATACCTGTCGTTTCCCTTCCCACGGTCACGCACGGTCTACAGCCGATTTCGACGACGTCAATGAAGGGTAGCGACCGTCGGCTTGCGGTCCGTCACCGACCCTCGGTGTCGGACTCGCGGGGCCGATCGGTCGGGTCGCGTCCCTCGTCGAGCGCGTCCCAGATCATCCGCTCCGACATCTCCGGCGTCTCCGGCTCCTCCAGCATCGCCGAGTCAGCGTCTCCGCGGAGCGCATTTGAGCGACGTGTCGCGGGCGATGCATATTTTGTTGCGCCCAAGCGGTCCGAACCCAACACCGAAGCCGAGCGCATCAGCAAAACCGCGGCGACCAGAGTGCACACCGCGGCCAGCACCGCGATCCCCGCCCCCCAGTAGCGCCGTTCGCTTCCCACCAGCGACACCAGCGAGACGTGCGCCAGATCGGCTCCGCGCACCGCCACGTCCGGGAGCACCCACAGGCTCACGCCCAGATATGCGACCGCCAGGCTCGCGGCCGCCAGCAGACCCGCCAGCACCCGCAGCGGCCAGCCGCGCACCGCCAGCGCCGCGACGGCCGTCGCCAGCATGAGCAGCGCCAACGGCAGCAGGGCGGTCGACCACGACGCGCCGGGCAGGCTCACCTCCTTCGGCTGGCCAAGCCCGTCGAACGACCGGATCACCACCCACGGCAGCCGCGACGCTACCCACAGCGCCACGGCCGCGATGACCAGCAGCAACTGGGCCACGCGAATCGTCAGCCGGGCCCGCCGGGCATCAGCCATTGCGGCCCGCCTCCGGCGCGGTCAGCGTCTCGGCGGCGGCGATCGCATTGAGCACCGCGCGCGCCTTGTTGGTCGCCTCCGTGTGCTCGTAGGGCCCGTTGGAGTCGGCCACTACCCCACCGCCCGCCTGGACATACGCGGTGCCGTCGCGCATCAACGCGGTGCGGATGGCGATCGCGAAGTCGGCATTGCCGGCGAAGTCGAGGTAGCCGACCACGCCGCCGTAGAGGCCGCGGCGGGTCTTCTCCACCTCTTCGATCAGCTCCATGGCCCGCACTTTCGGCGCGCCCGACAGCGTGCCGGCCGGGAAGCAGGCCGTCACCGCGTCCAGGGCGGTGTGGCCGTCGCCCAGCATCCCGGTCACGGTCGACACCAGGTGCATGACGTGGCTATAGCGTTCGATGTGGCTGTAGTCCTCGACCCGAACGGTGCCCGGCGCGCAGACCCGGCCGAGGTCGTTGCGGCCGAGGTCGACCAGCATCAGATGCTCGGCGCGTTCCTTGTCGTCGGCCAGCAGTTCCTTTTCCAGCAGCTGGTCCTCTTCGTCGTTCTGGCCGCGCCACCGGGTCCCGGCGATCGGGTGCGTTGTCGCCCGGCCCTCGGTGACGGTGACCAGCGCCTCCGGACTGGACCCGACAATCGAAAAGTCAGTCGCCCCTTCGCTATTCGGTACGTGCAGCAGATACATATACGGGCTGGGGTTGGTTGCGCGCAGCATGCGGTAGACGTCGATCGGGTCGACATCGGTGTCCATCTCGAAGCGCTGCGAGGGCACCACCTGGAACGCTTCGCCGGCCGCGATCTGCTCAACGAGGTAGTCGACGATCTTGCCGTATTCCTCGACGGTGCGCTGGGCCCGGTGGCGCGGCTCCGGCCGGCTGAAGGTGGCGACCGTCGACGGCAACGGCTGCCCCAGCGCCGCGGTCATCACATCCAGCCGCGCGACGGCATCGTCGTAGGCCTCATCGACGCGCTCGTCGGTGCCGTTCCAGTTCACGGCGTTGGCGATCAGCGTGATGGTGCCCTCGTGGTGATCGACCGCTGCCAGGTCGGTGGCCAGCAGCAGGAGCATGTCCGGGAGTTTGAGGTCATCGACGGCCAGCTCGGGCAGCCGTTCCAGGCGCCGCACCAGGTCATAGGCGAAAAAGCCGACCATGCCGCCGGACAGCGGCGGCAGCCCCGGCTTGATTTCGTGGGGGGAGGCCGTGGCCAGCAGCTCGAGGGTGGCCTGCAGGGCGTGCAGCGGGTCACCCCCGGTGGGTGCGTCCTGCGGGACCGTGCCCAGCCATACGGCCTCGCCGTCGCGCACCGTCAGCGCCGACGGCGATCCGGCGCCGATGAACGACCACCGCGACCAGGACCGGCCGTTCTCGGCGGATTCCAGCAGGAAGGTGCCGGGGCGATCGGCGGCGAGTTTGCGGTAGGCCGACAGCGGTGTCTCGGCGTCGGCCAGGACCTTGCGGGTCACGGGAACCACACGGTGCTCGGCCGCGAGCTGGCGAAAGTCCTCTCGGGAGGTGGCGTCGGCGAGGTGGGCGTGCACTGAACCATCCTCGCAGATACGCGGCTGAGCTCGGGGCCGCCCGACGACGATGCAGGCCGCGTAAGCCGCGTGAGGAGAAGTCGGGCAACTCGGGCGTAGCCTGACGCCATGAAAACTGGTGACACCGTGGCGGACTTCGAACTTCCCGATCAGACGGGCACGCCACGCAAGCTCAGCGCGCTGCTCTCCGATGGACCCGTGGTCCTGTTCTTTTACCCGGCGGCGATGACGCCCGGCTGCACCAAGGAGGCGTGTCACTTCCGCGACCTGGCGGCGGAGTTCGCCGCGGTGGGCGCCAACCGCGTCGGCATCAGCGTCGATCCCGTGCAGAAACAGGCCAAGTTCGCCGACTCGCAGAACTTCGATTACCCGCTGCTCTCGGACACCGAGGGCACTGTCGCCAGGCAATTCGGAGTCAAGCGCGGTCTGCTGGGCAAGTTGATCCCGGTCAAGCGAACGACCTTTGTCATCGACACCGATCGCACACTGCTCGACGTGATATCCAGCGAATTGAGCATGGAAACCCACGCCGACAAGGCGCTGGAGACGTTGCGGGCCCGGTCGTCGGCGTAACTCGGCGACATTGCCTGCGCCCCTTGGTTTTACGGGATGATCGCTAGAAACAGGTAAGCCGCGAACAGCACCAGATGCACCTCGCCCTGCAACCGAGTAGCTCGCCCGGGCACCACGGTCAGCATGCTGATCACCACGGTCAGTGCGAGCATCACCAGTTGGGTCGGAGCGAGGCCGAGCACCAGCGGTCCTTTCAGCCAGATCGACGCCAGCGCGATCACCGGGATGGTGAGCCCGATGCTGGCCATCGCCGACCCGTAGGCCAGGTTGAGGCTGGTCTGAATACGGCCCCGCCGCGCCGCACGCACCGCCGCGAGTGTCTCGGGCAACAGCACCAGCAACGCGATCACCACCCCGACGAACGTCTGGGGGAATCCCGCGGCCGTCACCAGACGCTCAACAGCCGGCGATTCCTGTTCGGCCAGGCCCACCACCGCCACCAGGGCGACGAGCAGCAGCAGGAGGCTGACCAGGGCCGACCGGGCGCTCGGCGGGTCGGCGTGGCTCTCGTCCTCCTCGAACAGCCGCTGCTGGCCCTTCTGCGCGACAGGCAGGAAAAAGTCGCGATGCCGGACGGTCTGGGTGAACACGAACAGCAGGTACACCAGCAGCGAGGCGACCGCGGCGAAGATGAGCTGGCCGGGCGAGAACTCCTTGCCCGGGTGGCTGATGGTGAACGCGGGCATCGCCAGGCTCAGCGTCGCCAGGGTGGTGACCGTGGCCAGCGCGGCCCCGCTGCCCTCGGCGTTGAACAACGTCACGCCGTACCGACGGGATCCCCACAACAACGACAACCCCGCGATGCCGTTGGTGGTGATCATGAACGCGGCGAACGCCGTATCGCGGGCCAGCGTGGCCGCGTCGTTACCGCCCGACGCCATCAGCTCGACGATGAGGGCCACCTCGATGACCGTCACCGCGCCCGCGAGCACCAAGGACCCGAACGGCTCGCCAACCCGAGCGGCGACGACCTCCGCGTGCTGGACCGCGGCCAGCACCGCACCGATCAACAGCACGGCCTGCAGCGCAATCAATATCGGCCCGAGGTGCTCGCCCCACGTTGCCGTCAACACGACGACGGCGACCACGGGCACTACCACCGTCCAGGACACGCGTTTCAACATCGCCCGCCATTGTCATCGAAGTCCGCCGCGGGCGCCCTCCGACACCGCGGGAATGCGACGTCAGGCCTTGGTCGCCGTCACAAAGTAGCCGCGCGGGACGCCGGGCACGTCCAGCGGTACGACGGGGTGCTCCCACCGATGCCACCTGCTACCGGGCTCGGCCACGTCGGTGACGACCGCCGTCCAGCCGCGGTCCTCGACGAGGGCGGCCGGCGTGTCGGTGCCGAATACCCACGGTGCGCCCAGTTGCCGCATGTACTGCAGCGTCGACTCGAGAAACGGCGCTTCCAGCAGCGTCCGGCCGACCACGTCGTACAGCAGCAGCGAAGCCGGGGCCGACAGCGCGTCGATGCGCGCGAACAGGGTGTCGACGGCCGACGCGTCGATGTATTGCAGCAGTCCCTCGACGAGCCAGGCCGTGCGCGCCGACGGGTCGAAGCCTTTCGAACGCAAGGCTTTTGGCCAGTCGTCGGCTAGATCGACGCCGACGGCAACCCGGTGGCAGCTGGGCGCCTCGCCGGCCAGTCGCTCCTCCTTCGTCGCGATGACGTGCGGCTGGTCCACTTCATAGACGGTGGTGGCCGGGCGCCACGGCAGGCGATATGCGCGGGCGTCCATCCCAGCGGCGAGGATCGCCACCTGCGAGAGCCCATCGCGCTGCGCGGCGGCGAGCGCCTCGTCGAAGAACCGGGTGCGGATGATGATCTCGGCGGAGGCCTGCCCGGTCGCTGCCACGGCGTCGGCGAGCAACTGCCGGCCGTCGTCGCCGGCCAGCCGTTCGGCGAACGGGTCGGTGAAAAGCCTGTCGTCGCGTGCGGTTTCCTCGGCGCGCATCGCCGCTGTGAGCAATCCGGTGGCCGCTACCGCGTGTTTGGTGTGGTCCATGCTCCGATCATCGGCGTGCCGGCGCCGGCCGTCTTGGATATTTGTGCCGCTCCGTCGGGACGTGGCTGGGCAACACGATCCGCTGGCTTCTGTATTGCGTCGGCGTCATCGCGGTGAACGACCGGAATTCGCGCACGAAATGGGCCTGGTCGAAATAGCCGGTGTCGGCCGCGACGCGCGCGCCGCGCTCCGCGCCCGCATCGAGCCGGCGCAACGCCGCCTGGAGTCGACGGACCCGGGCATACGCCTTGGGCGCCAGTCCTACCTCGGCGCGAAACATCCCGATCAGCCGCTTGGTCGAGAGCCCCGCCAGACGCCGGACCTCCGCCATCTGACGGGAGGGATCGGCTTCGATCGCCGCCATCGCGACGGCGACACCCGGGTGGCGGCGCACGGTGAACCGCGCGCGTTGCAGTAGAAAATCCTCGAGAACGCCGAAACCGTCGGCCGGCGACGGGGCCTCGATCAAGCGCTCGTGCAGCTCACGCCCGTCGCGCCCCCAGATTTCATCGAGGCCGACGCGGGCATCCTCCAGGTCACCCTGCGGGACGCCGAGAAACGGAAACGCGCCGCCGGGACGGAAATGGATCGCGATAACCGGTTCGTCGGCCGCGATGTCGGTGATGTACGACGCGCTGTGCGGCCCGATGATGATGGCGGGCGGAACCGCCAGGCGGGTGCCGTCGGCGGCGTAGAAGTCCAGCCGCTGGCGCCGCCCGACGTCGAAGATCATGGTGGCCGCGCCGCGCGGCAGCGCTCGGCTTCGGTAGGTAGATCCGCGGTGTCGCCAGTGCCCGAAGAATTCGATGTACTCGGCCAGGGGCGGTTTCGGTCGATACAGCGCGGGCCGGTCCACCACGGGCAAGTCCTTCCCCGTCGATCATTCGAAATCTCAGTAGCATGCTCACATGCCGCAAAGCGATGGCTTAGCCGAGGGCGAGGTGTTCGCCGGCTACACGATCGTTCGGCGGCTGGGGGCCGGGGGCATGGGCCAGGTGTATCTGGCGCAGCACCCGCGGCTGCCCCGCCGCGACGCGCTGAAGATCCTGCCCCGCGAACTGACCGCGAACGACGAATTCCGCCAACGCTTCAATCGCGAGGCCGACCTGGCCGCGAACCTGTACCACGAGCACATCGTCGGCATCCACGACCGCGGCGAATACCAAGGCCAACTGTGGATCTCGATGGACTACGTGGAGGGGACGGACGCCGCCGAGCTGCTGCGCACCCAGCACCCATCCGGGATGCCGAAAACGCAAGTCCTCGAGATCATTTCGGCCGTCGCCGACGCGCTCGACTACGCCCACTCGCGCGGGTTGCTGCATCGCGACGTCAAGCCCTCCAACATCCTGCTGACCGAGACCGGGCCCCGCCGCCGGATCCTGCTCGCCGATTTCGGCATCGCCCGTGAACTCGGGGAGATCAGCGGCCTGACCGCGACCAACATGCTGGTGGGGACCACCGCCTACTGCGCGCCGGAGCAATTGCAGGGTGCGGATCTGGACGGCCGGGCCGACCAATACGCGCTGGGCTGCACCGCCTTTAACCTGCTGACGGGCTCCGCGCCGTTTCATCATTCCAACCCCGCGGTCGTCATCACCCAGCATTTGTCCACCCCGCCGCCACACGTCAGTGAGCGCCGACCCGAATTGGCCGACCTCGACGGCGCCCTGGCCAAAGCGCTCGCCAAAAAGCCCGGCGACCGTTACGCGACGTGCGCCGATTTCGCGGCGGCGCTCGGCAGTCAGCTGAACACCGGCGCCGAGGCGGCGGGCCGCACGGAAGTCATTGCCGCACCGACGGAAGTGATCGCGGCGCCGCGAACACAAGCGCCGCAAGCGGAGCGGGGTCGGCGGGTGGGCACCTGGGTGGCGGCGCTGGTCGCCGTCGCGGTGGTCGCGATCGCGGTGGTAGTGGGCGTGCAGATGCTGCACGGCAAATCCGGCCAATCGGGCCGCGGTGCCACTTCGCGTTCCGTGGGTCCGCCGCCCGTCAGCACCGCCCCCGCGACCGCGGCCATCAAGCTCACCAGCCAACTCACCGACCAATCGGGCGTGCTCGGCCCGCTCGAGTCGGACGCCGTGCAACGGGCGCTCACCAGGCTCTACGACGGTCGCGGCACCCGGCTGTGGGTGGTCTACGTCAGGAATTTCGGCGGCCTCAAGCCAATGCGGTGGGCCGAGGACACCATGCGCGCCAACGGTTTCAACGACGCCGACGCGATTCTCGCCATCGCCACCGACGAAACCGCCTTCTCGTTCCGGGTGCCCAACGCTGTGCTCACGGGGAAGGCGATCGACGTCGAGGTCATCCGCCGCGACCGGATCTCCCCGGCGGTCTTCCGCCACGAATGGGCCCGCGCGGCGATCGCCGCCGCCAACGGGTTGGACGTTGCACCTAGCTAGCGCCCAGCTAGCCCTCGGGTGCCAGCAGCACGTCGGCGTCGAAACAGCTGTGATCGCCGGTGTGGCAGGCCCCGCCGACCTGGTCGACGGTCAGCAGCACGGCGTCGCCGTCGCAGTCCAGTCGCACCGAGTGGACGTGCTGGGTGTGGCCGGAGGTCGCGCCCTTGATCCACTGTTCGCCGCGCGATCGCGAAAAATACGTGGCCTCACGGGTTTCCAGGGTGCGGGCCAGCGCCTCGTCGTCCATCCAGGCGACCATCAGCACGTCGCCGCTGCCGCGCTCCTGCACGACGGCGGTGAACAATCCCTCGGCGTTGCGCTTCAGCCGCGCCGCGATGGTCGGGTCGAGCGTCATCGCACGGTGATCCCCTCTGCGACCATGGCGGCCTTCACCTGTCCGATGGTCAGCTCGCGGAAGTGAAACACGCTGGCCGCCAACACCGCATCGGCGCCTGCGGCAACCGCGGGCGCGAAGTGTTCGATGGCGCCGGCGCCGCCGCTGGCGATCACCGGCACCGTGACGGCCGCGCGCACGGCGCGCAGCATGGGCAGGTCGAATCCGGCTTTTGTGCCGTCGGCGTCCATCGAGTTCAGCAGGATCTCCCCCACGCCGAGTTCGGCGCCGCGGGCCGCCCATTCGACGGCGTCGATCCCGGTGCCGCGGCGACCGCCATGGGTCGTGACCTCCCAGCCCGACGGTGTCGGCGCCGCCCCCGCAGGCACCGTGCGGGCGTCGACCGACAACACGATGCACTGGGACCCGAACTGGCGCGCCATCTCCGCCAGCAGGTCCGGGCGGGCGATGGCGGCGGTGTTGACCGAGACCTTGTCGGCCCCGGCGCGCAGCAACATGTCGACATCGGCCACGGTGCGCACCCCGCCGCCGACCGTCAGCGGGATGAACACCTGCTCGGCGGTGCGGCGTACCACCTCCAACATCGTCGCCCGTCCCGACGACGACGCGGTCACGTCCAGGAAGGTCAGCTCGTCGGCGCCTTCGGCGTCGTAGGCCGCCGCGAGCTCCACCGGATCACCCGCGTCGCGGAGGTTGGCGAAATTGACGCCCTTGACCACCCGCCCGTCATCGACGTCCAGACACGGGATCACGCGCACGGCCAGCCCGGTATCCGCGTACATGTCAGTAGTCCTCCGGTTCGCCTATGCTGCGCAGGATCTCGAGAATCTCCGCATGCGCGCCGGGTGCCGCGGCCAGCACCGACCGCGCCGCAGGGGTCCAGGGTTCGCCGGCGAGGTTGGTGACGATCCCGCCCGCGGCCCGCACCTGCGCCACCCCCGCGGCATGATCCCAGACGTGACCGCCGAAAGTTATTGCGCCGCCGAGTATTCCGTCGGCAACGTAGACGAGGTCGATGCCGGTCGACCCGTGCATGCGTAACCGCGACGACACCCGGCTGAGCGTCTCCAGCACCGCCAGCCGATAACGTCCCGGGAACCGGCCGCGCGAGTCGACGCTGAAGGTGCCGACAGCGACGAGCGCGTCACCCAGGTCGGTGTGAGTCAGCGGCGCCTGCGGGACACCGTTTTTCACCAGCGGACCACCCGCTATCGCGGTGTATCGGTCGTTCGTGAACGGCACCCAGGTCAGGCCCGCGACCGGTTCGCCGTCGTGCAGCAGGCCCAACAGGATCGCGGCCATCGGCGATCCGGCGGCGTAATTGAACGTGCCGTCGACCGGATCCAACACCCACACCCACGGCGAGTCGATGGCAGTGCCGCCGAATTCCTCGCCGTGCACTCCGATCCCGGTGGCATCCTCCAGGGCGGCGACGACCTGGCGTTCGATGGCGAGGTCGACTTCGGTGGCGAAGTCGTTGCCCTTCTTGGCAACCGCGGAATCGGCGCGGTGACCCTCCAAGAACGGCGGAACCGCCGCGTCCAGGATCGCCGATGCCTTTTCGACGAGCGCGTCCAAATCCAAGGCGCTACTCCCGCACCGCGGCCAGCGCCTGCGGCAGCGTGAACCGCCCGGCGTAGAGGGCCTTTCCGACGATGGCGCCCTCGACCCCGCGGCCGGTGAGGGTGGCTAGGTTGTTCAAGGCGCGCAGGTCGTCGAGGCTGGACACGCCGCCCGAGGCGATCACCGGCGTGTCGGTGCGATCGGTGACGGCGGCCAACAGGTCGATATTGGGGCCGCCCAGCGTTCCGTCCTTGGTGACGTCTGTGACGACGAACCGCGAACATCCTTCGCCGTCAAGGCGTTCCAGCACTTCCCACAGGTCGCCGCCGTCGGTTTCCCAGCCGCGCCCGCGCAACCGGTGCTCGCCGTCGGTGATCTCCACGTCGAGCCCGACGGCGACTTTGTCGCCGTGCTCGGCGATCGCCCGCGCGCACCACTGCGGGTTCTCCAGCGCCGCGGTTCCGAGGTTGACCCGGGCGCAGCCGGTGGCCAGCGCCGCGGCCAGCGAATCGTCGTCGCGAATACCGCCGGACAACTCCACCTGGACATCGAGCTTGCCCACCACCTCGGCCAGGAGTTCGCGATTGGAGCCGCGGCCGAATGCCGCGTCCAGGTCCACCAGATGGATCCAGTCGGCACCGTCACGCTGCCAGCCCAGCGCGGCGTCCAGCGCGGAGCCGTACTCGGTTTCGCTGCCGGCCTTGCCCTGAACCAGGCGCACGGCGCGACCCTCGACCACGTCGACGGCGGGTAACAAAATCAGCGGCATCTTTACAATCCCTCGACCCAGTTGCTCAGCACGGCCGCACCGGCATCCCCGCTCTTCTCCGGATGGAATTGGGTGGCGGCCAACGGCCCTTCCTCGACGGCGGCCAAAAACGGCACCTGATGGGTGGCCCACGTCAGCACCGCATCCGGCGAGCCCTCCCAGGACTGCGCCGCGTAGGAGTGCACGAAGTAGAACCGCGCGCCCGCGTCCAAACCGTCGAACAGCACGCTGCCCGGCCCGGGCTTCACCACGTTCCAGCCCATGTGCGGGACCACCGGAGCGTCCAGCCGGGTGACGGCGCCGGGCCACTGCCCGCAGCCTGTGGTCTCCACGCCGAATTCGACGCCGCGGGCGAACAGAATCTGCATGCCGACGCAGACTCCCAGCACTGGGCGTCCGGCGGCGACCCGTTCGGCGATGATCCGCTCTCCCGCGATCTTGCGCAGTCCGGTCATGCAGGCTTCGAACGCTCCGACCCCGGGCACCACCAGTCCGTCGGCGGCCGCCGCGGCGCGCGCGTCGGCGGTCACCTCGACCGAGGCGCCGACCCGCTGCAGCGCGCGTTGGGCCGACCGCAGATTACCCGAGCCGTAGTCCAGTACCACGACCGATCGTGTTGTCACAGAACACCTTTGGTGGAGGGCACCCCCGACACGCGGGGGTCGGGCTCGACCGCCTCACGCAACGCGCGGGCCACCGCCTTGTACTGCGCCTCGGTGATGTGGTGCGGGTCGCGCCCGTAGAGGACGCGCACGTGCAGGGCGATACGAGCGTTGGAGGCAATCGTCTCGAACACGTGCCGGTTGACGACGGTGTGGTAGGGCACCGCGCTGCCGGTAATCGTGGTGTGCTGCAGGTGATCCGGCTCGCCGGTGTGCACGCAGTACGGCCGCCCGGACACGTCGACGGCGGCATGGGCCAGCGTCTCGTCCATCGGGATGAAGGCGTCGCCGAACCGCCGGATGCCCTTCTTCTCGCCGAGGGCCTGCCCGAGCGCCTGACCCAGCGCGATCGCGGTGTCCTCGATCGTATGGTGCGCCTCGATCTCGACGTCGCCCGTGGTGCGAATGGTCAGGTCGAAGCTGGCATGCGTGCCCAGTGACGTGAGCATGTGGTCGTAGAACGGCACCCCGGTATCGACGTGGACCTGCCCGGTGCCATCGAGGTCGAGTTCGACGACGATGTCGGTTTCCTTGGTGCGACGTTCGATACGCGCACGACGGGTCCCTGTGGTTGTCGGGGAGGTTGTCACGGTGCTCCTACTGGGCTGGGGGTGGCTGGAGCCAGTTCGGTGGTCGCGAGCTGGGCGCTGACTCGCAGGAACGCATCGTTCTCGTCGGCCAGTCCCGTGGTGGCGCGCAGGTACCCGGGAATCCCGACATCGCGGATCAGTATGCCCGCGTCCAGGTAGCGCTGCCAGGTGGCCGGCGCGTCGGCGAACCGCCCGAACAGCACGAAGTTCGCGTCGCTGGGGATCACCCGAAAGCCCATGGCGGTCAAGGCCGTTGCGACGCGGTCGCGTTCGGCGGCGAGGGTGGCCACACTGCCCAGCGTGTCGTCGGCGTGGCGCAGCGCGACCCGGGCCGCGGCCTGCGTGAGCGACGACAGGTGATAGGGCAGCCGCACCAGCAGCATCGCGTCGATCAGCGCCGGCGTGGCGATCAAATAACCGAGCCTGCCGCCGGCGAATGCGAACGCCTTGCTCATCGTGCGGGTGACGACCAGCCGGGTCGGGTATTCCTCGACCAGCGACACCGCGCTGGGCTGTGACGAGAACTCCCCATACGCCTCGTCGACGATCAGGATTCCCGGTACCACGTCGAGCAGCCGCCGCAGATCCGCCAGCGAAACGCTCTGTCCGGACGGGTTATTGGGGCTGGCGATGAACACCACGTCGGGCCGGCGTTCGATGATGGCGGCGACGGCGGCATCGACGTCGAGGCTGAAGTCGTCGGCGCGGACCGCTTCCAGCCATTCGGTGTGCGTGCCGTCGGAGATGATCGGGTGCATCGAGTACGACGGCACGAATCCGATGGCGCTGCGCCCCGGCCCGCCGAACGCCTGCAGCAGCTGCTGCAGGATCTCGTTGGAACCATTGGCGGCCCAGAGGTTTTCCACACCGAGCCCGGTGCCGGTCTGCGCACTGAGGTAGCCGGCCAGATCCTGCCGCAGGGCCACCGCGTCGCGGTCGGGGTAGCGGTGCAGCCCGGCGGCCGCCTCGGCCACCGAGCGCACCACGTCGTCGACGAGCGCTTGCGTGGGCGGGTGCGGGTTTTCGTTGGTGTTCAGCCGCACGGGAACCACCAATTGCGGTGCGCCATAGGGTGATTTGCCGCGCAGGTCGTCGCGCAGCGGCAGGTCGTCCAGCGTGGGCTCGTGCGCCGTCATCGCTCGAACCTCCGCCGTACCGCCTCGCCGTGCGCGGGCAGGTCCTCGGCCTTCGCCAGCGTCACCACGTGCCCCGAGACGTCCTTGAGGGCCGCTTCGGTGTAGTCGACGACGTGGATGCCGCGCAGGAACGTCTGCACCGACAGGCCGCTGGAATGCCGCGCGCTACCGCCCGTCGGCAGCACGTGGTTCGATCCCGCGCAGTAGTCGCCGAGGCTCACCGGCGAGTACGGGCCGACGAAAATTGCTCCGGCCGAACGTATTTGGCCGGCAACCCGCGGCGCGTCGGCGGTCTGGATCTCCAGGTGCTCGGCGGCGTAGGCGTTCACCACCTTGACCCCGGCGTCCAGGTCGTCGACCAAGATGATCCCGGACTGGCGCCCGCTCAGCGCGGCCGTCACCCGCTCGCGGTGCACCGTGGTCTGCAACTGGGCCGCCACCTCGGTGTCGGTGGCCTCGGCCAGGTCCTCGCTCGGGGTGACCAGCACACTGCCGGCCATCTCGTCGTGTTCGGCCTGGCTGATCAGGTCTGCGGCCAGATGCGCCGGGTCGGCGGTGTTGTCGGCGAGGATGGCGATCTCGGTTGGGCCGGCTTCGGCGTCGATGCCCACGTGTGAGCGGCACAGCCGCTTGGCGGCGGTGACGTAGATGTTGCCCGGCCCGGTGATCATGTCGACCGGCGCCAGCTCGGCGCCGTCGGTGTCGGTGCCGCCGTAGGCCAGCAGGGCCACCGCCTGCGCGCCACCCACTGCCCAGACCTCGTCGACCCCCAGCAGGCGGGCCGCGGCCAGGATCGTCGGGTGCGGCAGGCCCTCGAAGCGGGCCTGCGGCGGGCTGACCACCACCAGCGAGTCGACACCGGCGGCCTGGGCGGGCACCACGTTCATCACCACGCTGGACGGGTAGACCGCGTTGCCGCCGGGCACATAGAGGCCCACCCGCTCGACGGGGACCCACCGCTCGGTGACCGTGGCACCCGGGCCGAGCGTGGTGGTGACGTCGGTGCGGCGCTGATCGGCGTGCACGGCGCGGGTCCGCTCGATCATCACCCGCAGCGCATCCCGGACGCCGGCGTCGAGTCCGTCCTCCGCGGCCCGCAGCGCCGCGTCGGGCACCCGCACGGCCCCGGGCCGTACGCCGTCGAACTTCGCCCCGAATTCCAGGGCCGCCTCGGCCCCGCCCTCTGCGACGGCCTGCACGATCGGGCGCACCTGGGCCAGCACCGTGTCCACGTCGGCGCCGCCGCGCGGCAGCGCGGCCCGCAGGCGGGCGGCCGTCAACTCCGCGCCCCGCAGGTCAATGCGGGCCAGCACGGGTTGGGGCGTGGCAGTCACAGGGTCCATTCTCCCAGAGCAGCTCAAGTGGATATCCGACCGGTAGTGTGGCCGACATGTCCGCGAAGGATCACCCCAACAATGCCCCCGGCGTGCCGATGGTGTTCCCGCCCTGGTTTGAGCGCTTCCAGATCAAGTACTTCAACCCGGCGGTCAAGCCGATCGCGCGCTTTCTGCCCGGGACCGCGACCATCAAGCACCGCGGCCGCACGTCCGGCAAGCAGTACGACACCGTGATCACGCCCTACCGCAAGGGAAACGTGCTGGCGATCGCGCTGGCGCACGGCAAGACGAACTGGGTCAAGAACGTGCTCGCCGCCGGGGAGGCGGATGTCCAGTTCAGCCGCAACCGCGTGGTGCACCTCACCAATACGCGGATCCTTCCGGCCGGCTCGGAGGGCCCGGAGGTCGAGGGCCTGCCCCGGATGGCGCGCATGCAGCTGCGTCGGGTCGGGGTTTTCGTCGGCGACATCGCCTGAGCGCCGCCGCCTGATGCGTTGAGTGTGCGCTGACGGCGGTCACTGTGCGGGCAGGGCGCCAAGGATGCACACGCAACGCCCTGTTGCGCTGCCCTATTGCGCTGCTAGATCCCGTTCGAGAGTGCATTTGATGGCCCGCGCAGCGTCCTCCATCGCGGCAAGCAGCCGCCCGGCCAGCTCATCGGGCAGCACGTCGCGCGACCACACGAACCGGCAGCGACCCGGACCGATGGCCACGATTTGCATCGCCGTGTTGTCATGTTCGGGGCACACTGTGCCCCCGATCAGCGAGTAGACGATCCGGCGCTCACCCTCGTCGCGGGCGATCAGCCGCTCCCGCGCGACGTTCCCCTTGGCGAACGTCACCACCCGGACGTCGCCATCGGTCTGCGACGACGCGACATAACCGTTGGCCATGCCGACCGGGCCGTCCGCCCAGTCGCCGATCACTCGCCACGCTCGGTCGGCGTCGACGTCGATTTCGAACTCGGTGCGTATTGATGCCATGGATCCAGCTTGGCGACCGGCCGCCGCGGCGTCTTGAAGATTCTTGCGGGCGCTGTCATACCGGGGCGCTAGCCTGGCGCCGTGCTGTCAATGGCGACTCTGGCAGACCGGCCGCAGTTCGGCTTGCAGGCTTGGACATGCCGTCCCGACTGTTCGGGCTGGTCGGCGGTCGAGCGCCCGGTGGACGGGCGGCTGGTGTTGGTCAGGTCCGGCCGGTTTCAGCGGCGGGCGGCGGACGGTCCGGTCGACCTCGACCCGACGGTGGGATACCTTGGCGCGCCCGGAGACGAAGACCAGTTCGCGCATCCGCACGGCGGCGACATGTGTACCTCGGTGCGCTTGAGCCCTGCGTCGTGGCGGCAGCTGGTCGGCGATCCCGGTCGCAGGCATCACTCAACCTTTTACGTCGACGCTCGGTTGGAGCTCGCACACCGACGGCTCCTGGCCGCCACCGATATCGACTACCAGCTTGCCGAGAATCTCCTGACGCTCACCGTCGCAGCGCTGCGCAGGGTAACCGACCGACGCACGCCACTAACCGATCGACCGGTTCCTGCGGACGCGCGATTGGTGCGGCGGGCGCGCGCGGCCATCCACGACGATCATCCGGCGGCACGCGGATTGTTCCCGCTTGCCGAGCTTCTGGGTGCGTCACCGTACCGGTTGAGCCGGGCGTTTCCCCGGGAGCTGGGCGTGACACTGACCGGCTATCGCAACAGGGTCAGGGTCGGCCGGGCGCTCGAGCGGCTGCAGGCCGACACATCGACGTTGGCCGACATCGCGGCCTCGCTCGGCTTCGCCGACCAGGCGCACTTGACTCGCGTGGTGCGTGCTTATGTCGGCCATACACCGCGGGCGCTGCGCCGCGCGTTACGGCGGTGACACGCCGGTAAACGCCGCCCAGGATTCACACTCGACGTCTGGGAACTGCCGCCTACATGTCCAGGCCGATATCGAGCACGCGGACCGAGTGGGTCAGCGCGCCGACGGCCAGGTAGTCCACGCCGGTCGATGCGTAGGCCGCCGCGTTCTCCAGGGTGAGCCCGCCGGACGACTCGAGCAGCACCGCGGGTGCCCGGGAATTCCTGCGCTGGACGGCCGTTTGCGTCTGCCAGACCGGGAAGTTGTCCAGCAGGATCAGCTCGGGCTTTTCGGGCAGCACCGCGTCGAACTGCTCGAGCGAGTCCACTTCGACCTCACAGGGCAGCGCCGGGGCGGCCTCGCGCACCGCGCGCAGCGCGGCGACCACCGATCCGGCGGCCACCACGTGGTTGTCCTTGATCAAGGCCGCGTCGCCCAGCCCCAACCGGTGGTTGACGCCGCCGCCGACCCGGACCGCGTACTTCTGCAGCGCCCGCAGGCCGGGCAGCGTCTTGCGGGTGTCACGGACCTTGGCGCTGGTGTCGCTCACCGCGTCGACCCAGGCTGCCGTCGCCGTGGCGATCCCGGACAGGTGGCAGATGAGGTTGAGCATGGTCCGCTCCGCGGTCAACAGACCCTGGGTGTGCCCCCGCACCGTCAACAGCGGCTGGCCCGAGCGCACCCGGGCGCCGTCGTCGATACGGTCCAGTACCTGATAGCCGGCGGTGCCCAACACCTCGTCGAGCACCAACAAGGCGATGTCCACCCCAGCGATCACGCCCGGCTCCCGCGGCACCATCGATGCCGTGGCGACCGCGTCGGCCGATACGGTCGCCAGGGTGGTGACGTCGGGCCCGTAGCGCAGATCCTCCCGGAGGCCGCGGCGAACGATCTCCAGCGCGGCGTCGCGTTCGCAGTCGGACAACGTCATCAGCACACGGCCGCCAACGCCTCGGCCTGCATGTCTTGGTCGGCCAGCCGAACCACGATGCTGCGCGCCTGGTCCGCCGCGGCGTCCGGGAACTCCGCGCGGTGGTGGCAGCCGCGGCTTTCGTTGCGCGCCAAGGCCGCGGCGGCCACCGCTTGCGCGGTCAGCGTCAAGGCCACGTCCTCGAAATCGCGGCGGCCCGCGATGGTGCGGGCGCCCGCCTTGGCCAAGTTGTCCGCCAAGCCCTGCAGCCCAACGGCGTTGCGCACCACCGACGCGTCGCGGCTCATCGCGCGCTGCAGTTCCCACCGCGGCGCGGCGGCGTGCGTGATCGGCTCGGGCGCTGACGCGCGCGAGGGCCCGGCCGCGGCCGCGTGCGTGGCCGCGGCCCGCCCGGCGCGGCCGCCGACCACCAGTCCCTCCAGCAAGCTGTTGGACGCCAAGCGGTTTGCGCCGTGCATCCCGGTGCGGGCCACCTCGCCCGCGGCGAATAAGCCGGGCAGTTCGGTTTGACCGGACACATCGGCCACGACCCCACCGCAGCTGTAGTGCGCACCCGGCACGACCGGAATGGGCTGGCGCACCGGGTCAATGCCCGCGGAGCGGCACGCGGCGGTGACGGTGGGGAATCGGGCCTCGAAGCCGTCGATGCCGCGGGCGTCGAGGTAGACGCACGGGTCGCCGGTGGCCTTCAGCCGCGCATCGATGGCCCCCGCGACGACATCGCGGGGCGCCAGGTCGCCCATCGGATGGACGCCTGCCGTCACCGAATTACCTTGGCCGTCAAGCAATATCGCACCCTCACCGCGGATGGCCTCGGTGACCAGCGGGCGCCGGCCGCCCCCTGCGGGGCTGTACAGCATGGTCGGGTGGAACTGGATGAACTCGAGGTCGCTGACGGCGACGCCGGCCCACAACGCCAATGCGATTCCGTCGCCGGTGGATCCTTCGGGGTTGGTGGTCGCGCCGTAAAGGTGACCGAGCCCGCCGGAGGCCAGGATCACCGACGGCGCGCTGATGATTCCCATGCCGTCCGGGTTGGCCACCGACACGCCAGTCACCGCTTCGTCGCCCAAACGGCCGTCATGCAATACGCGCAGCGCCACGTGGCTGGTGCGGATGTCGAGCATGGCCGCGGCGTGATCGAGCGCCCGCTGGACCTCGGCGCCGGTGGCGTCGCCGCCGGCGTGCACGATGCGTCGACGCGAGTGCCCGCCCTCGCGGGTCACGTCCCAGCGGCCGGGGGCCGATTCGTCGAATCGCGCTCCGTCGCCGACCAATTCGGACACCGCGCGGTAGCCGTCGGCGACGATCGAGCACACCGCGTCGGGATCGCACAGCCCCGCGCCCGCGGCGAGGGTGTCGGCGACATGCGCGTCCACCGAGTCGTCGTTGTCCGGCAGGACCACCGCGATGCCGCCCTGGGCGTAGTGCGTGGCGGTAACCGCACGGGTCTGGTCGGCCTTGCTGAGCACCACGACCCGCCGGCCGGCGCGATGGGCGGCGAGCGCGGCGGCCAAACCCGCGACGCCGGTGCCGATCACGACGACGTCGGCGGTATCCGTCCACCCGGCGGTCATTCGCCGCCGCCCGGCTGCCCGATCTCGATCATTCGCTGCACGCTGCGCCGGCCCGCCGCCGCGATGTCGGGGTCGACGTGAACCTCGTCGGCGCCCTCGACCAGGCAGCGCAGCAGCGCCGCGGGGGTGATCATCTTCATGTACTTACACGACGCGCGGTCGTTGACCGCGCGGAAATCGACTTCTGGTGCCGCCCGGCGCAACTGATACAACATGCCGACCTCGGTGGCCACCAGAACCGTCCGCGCACGCGTCTGATGCGCGGCGTCGAGCATGCCGCCGGTGGACAAGATCCGCACCCGCTCTTCCGGGACGGCGCCTTCGCCCGCGAGGTACAAAGCCGAAGTCGCACAACCGCATTCGGGGTGCACGAACAATTCGGCGTCGGGGTGGGCGCGGGCCTGGTCGGTGAGTTCCTCGCCGTTGATCCCGGCATGGACGTGGCATTCACCGGCCCACACATGCAGGTTGGTGCGGCCGGTCACCCGACGGACGTGGGCGCCGAGAAATTGGTCCGGGCAGAACAGCACCTCGCGGTCGGGATCGATGGACTCGACGACGTCGACGGCGTTGGACGAGGTGCAGCAGATGTCGGTGAGCGCCTTCACGGCCGCCGTGGTGTTGACGTAGGAGACGACGACGGCGCCGGGGTGCTCGTCCTTCCACGCGCGCAGCTCGTCGGGGGTGATGGAATCGGCCAGCGAACAGCCGGCCCGCTGATCCGGAATCAGCACGGTCTTCTCGGGGCTCAGAATTTTTGCGGTCTCGGCCATGAAATGCACCCCGCAGAAGACGATGGTGTCCTCGGGAGCGTCGGCGGCGATCCGCGACAGCGCCAGCGAGTCGCCGACGTGATCGGCGACGTCCTGAATCGCGGGCAGCTGGTAGTTGTGCGCGAGGACGGTGGCGTTCCGCAGGTCTGCCAGCCGGCGAATCTCGGCCGCCCATTGCGCGTCACCGTCCACGCCCGTGTAGCCGCCGGGCGAGTCAGTGATGCCGGCAATCAGGTCGTCCGCGAGCGTGTCCATGCGATTCAAAACCGTCACGGAGATGCCCCTTTCGCGTCCAGGAGGTTTTCGACTTACAATCGAAAACATGGCCCATGGTAGCACCGCACACGAGGTGCTTGCTGTCGTGTTCCAGGTTCGCCAGGTTAAGGCGGGCCCGCGAAGAGAAAAACCGCAGCTTAACGTGCTGTTATGGCAACGTGCCCGCGATCCGCAAAAGGGGGCGTGGTCGCTGCCGGGCGGGCGGCTGCGCAACGACGAGGACATGACCACCTCGGTCCGGCGCCAGTTGGCCGAGAAGGTCGATCTGCGGGAGGTGGCCCACCTCGAACAGCTCGCCGTGTTCTCCGACCCCGCGCGGGTGCCGGGCATCCGGATGATCGCGTCCACCTTCCTGGGCCTGGTGCCCTCCCCCGCCACCCCCGAGCTACCGCCGGACACCCGCTGGCATCCGGTGAACGCGCTGCCGCCGATGGCGTTCGATCACGGCCCGATGGTGACCCACGCCCACGCCAGGCTGGTAGCGAAGATGTCTTATACGAATATCGGATTCGCCTTGGCGCCAAGGGAATTCGCGCTGTCAACGCTGCGCGACATCTACGGGGCGGCCCTGGGTTACCAGGTCGACGCGACGAATCTGCAGCGCGTGCTGGTCCGCCGCGGGGTCATCTCCCAGACCGGCACCATCGCGCAATCCGGCCGCAGCGGCGGACGCCCGGCGGCGCTGTACCACTTCACCGACTCCCAGCTGCGGGTCACCGACGAATTCGCCGCGCTCAAGCCCCCGAGTGAGGTGGCGGTAAATTAGGCGGTCGCAGTGGCGCCAGCGACGCGCCGCGGGCCGAGGAGAACTGGCTCACAATGCGGCGGTTCCGCTTTAGTTACCGGGCGTTCATGCGCAAGAATGCCGATTGGCCAAGAAGGGATCCTCAATGGTTGAGCTCGGCAATCTGGCAGGTACGCGTGGCGCCGAGTGGATCGGTCGGCCACAGCACGAGGAACTGCAGCGCAAGGTGCGTCCGCTGCTGCCCTCGGACGACCCGTTCTACCAGCCGCCGGCGGGGTTCCAGCACGCCGAGCCCGGCACCGTGTTTCGCTCGCGCGACGTCGAGCTGGCCTTCTTGGGCCTGATTCCGCAGCCCATCAAAGCCACCCAGCTGCTGTACCGGACGATGGACCTCAACGGCCAGCCCGAAGCGACGGTCACCACGGTGATCGTGCCGGCGGGGCTGGCCGAGGGGCAGACCTGCCCGCTGCTGTCGTATCAGTGCGCAATAGACGCCGTGTCGTCCCGCTGTTTCCCGTCGTATGCGCTGCGCAGGAAGGCGAAGGCGCTCGGCTCGCTGGCCCAGCTGGAGCTCTTCCTGATCGCCGCGGCCGTCGCCGAGGGCTGGGCGGTCTCGGTGCCCGACCACGAGGGCCTGGGAGGCACGTGGGGCGCGCCGTACGAGCCGGGGTACCGCGTGCTCGACGGGATCCGGGCCGTGCTCAACTCCGAGCGCGTCGGATTGTCCCCGTCGGCGCCGATCGGGCTGTGGGGCTACTCCGGCGGCGGGCTGGCCAGCGCCTGGGCCGCCGAAATGTATGGCGACTACGCACCCGAGCTGGACATCGTCGGGGCGGTGCTGGGCTCCCCCGTCGGCGACCTGGGCAACACCTTCCGTCGGCTCAACGGCAAATTCTTCGCCGGGCTGCCCGCGCTGGTGGTGGCTGCGCTGGCGCACGTCTACCCCGACCTGGACCGGGTGATCAAGGAGCACACCAACGAAGAGGGCCGCGCCCTGCTGGACTCGCTGGAGACGATGACGACCGCCGAGGCGGTCATCCGGATGGCCGGCAAGAACATGGGCGACTACCTCGACGAGCCGCTCGAGGACATTTTGTCCACGCCGGAGATCTCGCACGTCTTCCAGACCATCAAGCTGGGCGCGGTGGTGCCGACGCCGCCCGTGTTGATCGTGCAGGCCGTGCACGACTATCTGATCGACGTCAACGACATCGACGAACTGGCCGACGCGTATTCGGCCGGCGGCGCCGACGTCAGCTACCACCGCGACGCGTTCAACGAGCACATGCTGCTGCACCCGCTGTCCGCCCCGATGACGCTGCGCTGGCTCACCGACCGGTTCGCCCGCCGGCCGCTGAGCGACCACCTCATCCGAACCGTGTGGCCGACGGCGTTCAACCCGATGACCTACGCCGGAATGGCGCGACTGCTCATGATCGGGGCCAAGGTCATCACCGGCCGCAAGATTCGCCACCGGCCGCTGTGACCCCGCTGCGGGCCCGCTAGGAGACCGACGCCTCCGGCTCCATCGGCAGTGCGCCCGACGGCTGATCGGCGGCCGGGAGGTTTCCTAAATCGTCGCGTGCGTTCCCGGCGGCCAGTACCGCGTACACCAGCGCGGCGACGCCTGCGGGCCACAGCAGGGTGAGGACCGCCTGCAGCGGACCCGGGCCGAAGAACACCGGCGGGGCCTGCACAACGTACGCGACCGCCGGCTTTCCGACCAGCGGCACCGCGTCGAAGTTCACCGCGCCGTAGCGCAGCAGAACCGACAGCGCACCCACCGCGCTGGCGGCCGCCGCGACGACCACCATGCCGACCGATAGGCCGACGACCATGGCCGGGCCTCGACGCTCGCGCCGCTGCCACGCCAGCACCGGCGCAATCACCGACACCACCGTCAGCAGGCCCAACATCAGGCAAGGCGCGTTGAAGAAGTGCCCCGATTCGGTGCCCAGGTACTCGTGCACCCGTTCACCCGCGCGGGTGATCGCCACCGCCACATGGATCGGCGGCGCAATCCACGCCCAAAGGCCGCCGATCAACGCGCCGATCACCGAAAACCCCAGTGCCGCAATGGCAATCGGACGCGCCCGGAAGGCCCGCGCGACTCTGGTCGGCTCCGGCCGGGAAGGTTCGGTCACCGCTGCGCCTCCAAGTCGGCCGAGTCCACCACTCCGTGCCGCGAGCATCGCGCCCGCCAGCCGTCGGGGCGAACCTGTACCACCATTCGGCGTCCACATTCGGCACAGAACCGCGGCGGCTCGAGGCCCAGCTGGGCCGCCGTCGGTGACACTGTGCCCCCCAATTCCCCGGTGTAGACGTTGTAGACACCGGCGCCGACGGGGGCGCCTAGATCCCGCACCACAATTGTCAAACCTAGCGGCTAAAAGGCGGCTTACAAGCTGGCATTGAGCGCCTTGATGGGCATCTGGAGATCGTCGAGCAGTTCCAGATCCGCCTCGGCCGGGCGGCCCAGCGTGGTCAGGTAGTTGCCGACGATGACGGCGTTGATGCCGCCCAGGATGCCCTTCTTGGCCCCGAGATCGCCCAGGGTGATCTCACGGCCGCCGGCGAAGCGCAGCATGGTGCGCGGCAACGCCAGCCGGAAAGCCGCCACCGACTTCAGCGCCTCGCTGACCGGCAGCACCTCCAGGTCGCCGAACGGCGTGCCCGGCCGCGGGTTGAGGAAGTTCAACGGCACCTCGTCGGGACCGAGCTCGGCGAGCTCGCCGGCGAATTCCGCGCGTTGTTCCAGGGTCTCTCCCATGCCGAGGATGCCGCCGCAGCAGACCTCCATGCCGGCGTCGCGCACCATCGACAGGGTCTGCCAGCGCTCCTCCCACGTGTGGGTGGTGACGACGTTGGTGAAGTACGAGCGCGCGGTCTCGAGGTTGTGGTTATAGCGGTGCACACCCATCGCCGAGAGCTGCTCGACCTGCTCGGCGGTCAACATGCCCAGCGAGCAGGCGATGTTGATCTCGACCTCGTCGCGGATCGCCTCGATGCCGGCCGCGACCTGGGCCATCAGCCGCTCGTCGGGTCCGCGCACGGCGGCGACGATGCAGAATTCCGTGGCGCCAGATTTGGCGGTCTGTTTCGCGGCCTCCACCAGGCTCGGGATGTCCAGCCGGGCGCTGCGCACCGGCGAGGTGAAGAGGCCCGACTGGGAGCAGAAATGGCAATCCTCGGGGCACCCGCCGGTCTTCAGGCTGATGATGCCCTCGACCTCTACCTCCGGGCCACACCAGCGCATCCGCACCTCATGCGCCAGCGCGAGCAGCTCGTCGAGCCGGTCGTCGGGGAGCCGCAGCACCCGCAGCACCTGGCCGGAGCTCAGCCCCTCGCCGCGCTCCAGCACCTGATCCCGGGCGACCGCCAGGATGTCCTGGTCGTCGCCGGCTTCGGCGCTCCGCCGAGTTGCCGCTTGAGTCACCCGTACTCTCCTGCCTCTGCCTCGTGTCCGCACGTCAGGACACGTCTGCCAGCCCTCGTGGCGGCAGCCCGAATGAAAAGGTGTTCAAAGTAGGGTAACGGCCGCCGTAGATGCGAACCCCCGGGGTATACGACCACCATGACCACCGCGCACGTCGTCTACATGGCACACCACATGCTTTTGCTCGCCGTGCCGGCGTTTTTGCCGGCGGTGATCGTCGTGGGGGTGGTCCTCTACGTCGCGCTGCGCGATCGCCGCGCCGGCCGCGGCACGCCCGGCGATTCCGGCCCGGGATCCGAACCCGCCGACAAAAAGCGTGATTGACCGCGCGTGAATCGGGGCATTACCAACTCGATCGCGAACTTACCTCCAAGTAAGAAGCGATCGACGAATCAATTCTCCCGGGACGGCCCGGCGTGGTTGGGAGGGCGTGACGATGAACGCGACGGAACTGACGATTGTTGCCGAAGCACCGGCGCGCGGTGCGGGGCTGAACCAGGTGATCGGGCTGTCGATCGCCGCGGTGTTGATAGCGGTGGCCATGCTGTGGATCGGGCATGCGCATCGCACCCACCGCATCGAATGGCTGACCCGGGTCGCCGACCGGCTGGGCGAGAAGTTCCACCGGCCCAACTGGGTGGCCCTGCCGGTGCTGGTGTTCACCACGTCGATCATCTGCGCCCTGTTCGGGTTCATCTGGGACGTCAGCTGGCACATCGGCAATGGCCGCGACCCCGGACCGCTGGCCAACCCGGCGCACTACTTCATCATCATCGGACTGTTCGGAATCTTCGTGGGCGGCATGCTCGCGGTGGTGCTGCCGTTCGGTAAGCCCGGCCCGGCGGCGGTGCGCATCACCGAGAACTGGTATGCGCCGGTGGGCGGCGTGCTGATGGCGGGCTGCGGCCTCTACGCGATGATCGGATTCCCGCTCGACGATATCTGGCACCGGATCTTTGGTCAGGATGTAACCCTTTGGGGCCCAACTCATTTGATGATGATCGGCGGCGCCTGCTTTTCGCTGTTCGCGGTGCTGATGCTGGAGCGCGAGGGCGAGGCCCAAGAGGCCGGGGAGGTCTACCACGGCCCCTTCATCACGTTGCTGCGCTACCTGTCCTTCGGCGGATTGTTCATCGGCCTGTCGGTCTACCAGATCGAGTTCGACTTCGGGGTCCCGCAGTTCCGCCTGGTTTTTCAGCCGATGCTGATCGCCGCGGCCGCCGCGCTTGCGGCGGTTGCCGCGCGCGTCACGATGGGTCGGGGGGCCGCGGTCGTGGCGGCATTGTTCGCGATCGCACTGCGCGGCGGGGTGGCCCTGCTGGTCGGTCCCATCCTGGGCGCGCCGATCAACTGGTTCCCGCTGTACCTCGGCCCCGCGGTGGTGGTCGAGCTCGTAGCGCTCACCCCACTGTTCAAGCGCCCCATCGCTTTTGGTGCCGTTTCCGGCCTGGCCGTGGCGACTGTCGGGCTGTGGCTGGAGTCCCTGTGGATCGGGGCGGTGTACCACTACCCGTGGCCCACAAAGATGTGGGGCGAGGCGCTGGCGATGTCGGTGCCCGTTGCGGTGCTGACCGGAACCTGCGGCGCGCTGTTCGGCATGGTGTTGACCGGCCAGCGGCTCCCGGGCCGGCGGATCGGCATCGCCGTTGTGGCGTTGACGGTGTTGGTGATCGGCGGTGCGGTGGCCAACGGGTTGCACATCGTGGTGCCGCGTCAAAACACCGCCACCGTCGCACTGACGGACCAGCCCAGCCCCCCGGGGCGGCGCATGGTGACGGCCGACGTGCAGCTCACGCCGCCCGACATGGTGAGCAACAACCCGGAGTGGCTGACGATCCTGTCCTGGCAGGGCCGGATGGAGAATAACCGCGGCCTGATGGTCGACCGGCTCGCCAAGGTCGGGCCCGGTCACTACCGGTCCACCCAGCCGGTTCCGGCATGGGGATCCTGGAAGACGCTGCTGCGGGTGCAGGACGGCTACACGCTGACGGCGGTGCCGATCTACGAGCCGGCCGACGACGCCATCCCGGCGCCCGAGGTCCCCGCCCTGGCGTCGAGCACGCGGCCGTTCGTCCTCGAGGTCACGATCCTGCAGCGCGAACGCGACCAGGGCGCGCCGTCCTGGCTGTTCACCGCCGGCTCGATCGTGGTGCTCTTCTTGACGCTGATGGTGATCACCGCCCTGACGTGGGGCGCCGGTCGCCTCGGCTACGCGACGGGTGAGCCGGAGCCGGTCGAAGAGAAGCAGCCGGTGCCCGGCGCTCCGCGAGCGGCGTGACGCGATGACGGTTCGCAACGCCCTCATTTCCGCGTGGGTGGTGGCGCTGGTGTGCGGCCTGGTTGGCTGCGGCGGTAAGTCGCCGAGCCAGCCGCCCGCTGCCGGCTTGGACATCAACGTCACGATCGCGAACGGCCAAGTCACGCCGACCAACGCCACGCTGCAGGCAAAGGTCAAGCAGCAGATCACCTTTCACGTCACCAGCGACGTCGCCGACGAGCTGCACGTCCACTCGGAGCCCGACCACAAGTTCCAAGTCGCGGCCGCACCGAATCAGACATTTCAGTTCAGCGTCGATGTCCCCGGCAAAGTCGAAGTCGAGCTACATCACCTGGACCGCACGATCGCGACCATTCAAGTTCAACCGTGACGGTGTTGCTCGCACACGGCCTGGGTGGGTCGAGCGATCTCCCGGTCCCCTACGCCTACGCGATGGTCGGTGCGGCATGGGCATTGACGTTCACGTTCGCCTTGGTCGCGTTCGCGTGGCGGCAGCCGAGGTTTGACCCCGACGCGCCCGGCCGCGCGCTGCCGGCCGCGGTGACCACACTGGTCGACGCCCGCGCGACACGCTGGACGGCTGCGGGCGTGGCACTGGCCTTCGCGGTCTGGGCGGTGCTGGCGGGTGTGTGCGGTCCGCAGACGCAGACCAACGGCCTGCTCGGGGCGTTCTACGTGCTGCTGTGGGTCGGATTGGTCGCGCTGTCCCTGGCGTTCGGCCCGGTATGGCGGGTGATCTCGCCGGTGCGCACGGTGTACCTGCTGCTGCGACGCGTCGCCCCGCAACGGATGGGGCGGCCGCGGCTGTCCTATCCCGAAAGCTGGGGCTACCGCCCGGCGGCGGCGGGCCTGTTCGCTTTCGTCTGGCTGGAATTGGCGAGCCCGAACTCGGCCTCGCTGGTTTGGGTGAAGTCGTGGCTGCTGGTCTACGTCGTGGTGTTGCTGGGCGGGGCGTGGTTGTGCGGCCAGCGCTTCCTGGCCCGCGTCGACCCTTTCGGCGTGTACAGCATGGCGGTGTCGCGGCTTTCACCGTTTCGCCGCTCTCCGGCGACCGGGCGGATCGTCATCGGCAACCCGTTCGACCATCTGCCGTCCCTGCCCGTGCGCCCGGGTGTTGTCGCGATGCTGGCGGTGCTGCTGGGGTCGACGGCGTTCGACAGTTACTCGTCGTCGCCGACGTGGCGCGGCTTCGCCGACCGGCTTGCCCGCCTCGCCCACGGCGTGCCGGCGGCGCTGTCGTCGTCGATCCTGCGGACGATCGGCCTGCTGGTGTTCGTTTCAGTTGTCGCACTGACTTTTTCGCTCGCCGCGCGGGCCACCGGCGGAGTCGACCGCGAGGAGCGTCGCGCGCTGCCCGGCCGGATGGCGCATTCGCTGATCCCGATCGTGGTGGGCTACATCTTCGCCCACTACCTGTCCTACCTCGTGGAGCGCGGACAGCAAGCCGTCATCGCCCTCGCCGATCCGTTCGGTCGCGGATGGAATCCGTTGGGGCTGGCGCACTCTCATGTCGCCTATGTGTTGTCGACGCATCCGCCGGTGCTGGCCGGCATCAAGGTGGGGTGCGTCGTGACGGGCCACATCGTTGCGGTGATCGCCGCGCACGACAAGGCGCTTCGGCTACTGCCCGCCGGCCATCAGCTCACCGGGCAGCTGACCATGATGCTGGTCATGGTCGGCTACACCTTCACCGGCCTGTACCTGCTGTTCGGCGGATAGCCGTGTCAGCCGATCAGGTGCTCGGCGCGCTTGCCACCGTCCCAGCGCCGCAGGGCCGCGAAGCGGCCGTCGATCTGCGACGGCCGGCCCGCGATGCGCAGCGCCCGCCCGAGCTGGCCCCCGCCGACCCGGCGGGCCAGCGTGACGTGCGCGGTCCACTGACCGGGCACGCTGTTGGGCATCGGCGCGGGCACCAGATGCGGACCGCACAGCCGGTGCACCTCGGCGTGCAGCGCCAACAGCTCGGCCGTCGGCACCACCAGGCGCGCGAAGACGACGTTGGCCCGGCCGAACAGCACCGGCGCGCCGATCGCGGCGGCCAGCGGGAGTCGCTCGCTCAGCGGCCGCAGCAGGTCGTCGACGTCGACGGCGACGCGGTCGGCGACGGCCAGGGTCACGTGCGGGCGACTGGCCGGCGCCTGGCTGGGGATCCCGGCCCCGGCCAGGTCGGCCCAGATGCGGCGGATCGCCGCCTCGGTGTCGTGGTCGAAGACCAGCTCGATCGAATGGACCATCAACCGACCAGTGTGGCTACCCAGTCGCGGTCGAACGCCGCCTTGCTCAGCGCCGCGAATTCCGCGGGGTGCATCGACCCGGCCCCCGCGGGCAGCGCGGCCCGCACCGGACCCAGCCGGGTCAGCGCGGACCGGTTCGAGGTCTCCACCGGCCCGGGCCGCGCCGGCCAGCTGCCGATCACCAAACCGGAGCACGAAACACCGCGTGCGGCAAGCGCTTCCACGGTCAGCGCGGTGTGGTTGAGGGTGCCCAGCTCCGCGCTGACCGCGACCAGCGCCGCGGCGCCCAGGTCGACGGCGAGATCGCGCAGGGTGACGCCGCCGTCCGTGAGTTCGACCAGCAGCCCGCCGGCACCCTCGACCAGGGTCAGCCGCCCCGGGCGGTCCAGATCGCCGATGAGCCGCAGCACCTCCGCGCGGGTGGGTAGGGCCCTCCCGGCCTGCTCGGCCGCCGCGACCGGCGCCAGCGGCCGCGGGTATCGCGCCAGCCCGGCGAGTTCTGTCACCCCGGACAGCCGGGCCACGTCGGCGAGGTCGTCGTCGCCGCAGTCGGTGCCCGTCTGGACGGGCTTACACACGGCCACGTCGATGCCGGCCTGACGTGCATGCGACGCCAGGGCCGCGGTGACGACCGTCTTACCGACGCCCGTGCCGGTGCCGGTGACGACCAGAACGGTCAACGGCGCGCCACGGCAAGCACATCCGTCAGCACCCGGCGCGCGATCTCGAGTTCGGCGTCGTCAAGCGACGCGCGGGCGGTCAGCCGCAGCCGCGACGTCCCGGCGGGCACCGTCGGGGGCCGGAAGCAGCCCACCTTCACGCCGGCGTCCAGGCAAGCCGTCGCGGCGGCCAGCGCCACCTCCGGATCGCCCAGGATCACCGACACCACAGCCGACTGCGGCACATCGGGTACCGCACAGATCCCGGCCAACGTGCGGGCGTGCCGCTGCACCGCCTGCGGCCGCCACGGCTCGGAGCCCAGGATGTGCAGCGCGGCCCGCGCGGCACCCACGGCCGCGGGGGCCAGGCCGGTGTCGAAGATGAACGGGCGGGCGGCGTCGATCAGGTGGGCCCGCACCTGCGCCGGCCCCAGGACCGCCCCGCCTTGGCTGCCCAGCGCCTTGGACAGCGTGGTTGTCATCACGACGTCGGGCGCCCCCGCCAGGCCGAGCTCGTGCAGCAGCCCGCGCCCGCCACCACGCACACCCAGGCCGTGCGCTTCGTCGACGATGAGCAACGCGCGGTGTCGCCGGCACACATCGTGCAGCTCCCGCAGGGGCGCGAGTGCGCCGTCGGCGCTGAACACCGAGTCGGTGATGACGACGGCGCGTTCCTCGCCGCGCGAACCCAGCGCAGCGTCCACCGCGCCGAGGTCGCGGTGCGGGGTCACGACTACCCGGGCACGCGACAGCCGGCACGCATCGACCAGGGACGCATGCGAATACGCGTCGGAAACCAGCAGCGAACCGGGGCCGGACAGGCCGACGACGGCCCCGAGGTTGGCGGTGTAGCCCGAGGAGAACAGCAAACCCGTTGCGGCGCCGACATACTCGGCGAGCTCGGCCTCGAATTGCTGGTGCAGTTCGGTGTCGCCGGTGACAAGGCGCGAACCCGTGGCGCCGGCGCCCCACATGCGCAGCGCCTGCACGCCGCCCTCGATGACGTCGGGGTGCTGGGAGAGTCCCAGGTAGTCGTTCGACGCGAGGTCCAGCTCGGTGGCGACGGCCGGCCTCGGCCGCAGCGAACGGCGCAGCCCGGCCTCGCGGCGCTGGGTCTCCACCGTCTCCAGCCAGGCCAGCGGGGAAACCTCGATCGGTGCCTGCTGGGCGGCGTTCATAGACCTAGAGCCTACGAGAGCCGGCGAGGCGAGCGACCACGGCCGTCGCCGAGGCGATCCCGTTAGTCATGTTTTGTTAACTTTTTTGGGGGCTCGGGGGCTTAGGGTGCCGGGATGTTGCTCCGGGATGTCGCTTAGGAGGGGTCAGAGATGATGACTGTCACACGCAGTTTGGCTGTAGCCGCGGGCGTCGCCGCCGTGGCTGTAGGGGCACCGGCTCCGGCTTTCGCCGCTCCCGAACTGAGCGGCCACTACGTCGAAACCGAAACCGCCGCGAACGACCGCAGCACGACCGACAACTGGTACTTCTCTTCCTGCGGTGACGGGTGCGCATCGGTGGCTCGCAAGGGCGCCAAGGCCTTCGGGCAGGCGAAGTTGGTCGGCGGCCAATGGACACTTGACGTGGCAGGCGAGACCGCAATGTGCCCGGACGGCAGCCAGGTCCCCAATGCTCTCTCAGCGCACTACACGTGGAACCCGAGCACCCTGGCCGGCACCGTGCAGACAACCGCCGACGCGCCGGAATGCGGCGATCCGGCGGGGTTCCAGGTCACCGACAACATCCAGTTGCGGCCGGCCTGACGCGCGGTTTTACCGCACGAGGCGCGCGACCTCGACCATCGCCGTGCTGATCCGCGCGATCTCGTCGGCTGAACAGACGTAGGGCGGCATCGCGTAGACCAGGTTGCGGAACGGGCGCAGCCAGACGCCGTGGTCGAGCGCCGCGGGGGTGGCGACGGCCAGGTCGACGGTTCGGTCGCACTCGATGACGCCGATGGCGCCGCACACCCGGACGTCCTTCACGCCGGGCAGCGCGCGGGCGGGTTCGAGGCCGTCGGCCAGTCCCCCGGCGATTTCGGCGATCCGCGAACGCCAGTCCTGGCCGAGCAGCACCTCGACGCTGGCCACCGACACCGCGCAGGCCAGCGGGTTGGCCATGAAGGTTGGCCCGTGCATGAGCGCGCCCGCCTCGCCGGAGCTGATGACCTGCGCGATGTCGGTGGTGCACAGGGTGGCGGCCAGGCTGACGTAGCCGCCGGTGAGCGCCTTGCCGACACACATG